>CAYZGY010001312.1:0-1806 GCA_964478085.1 uncultured Planctomycetia bacterium | reverse complement strand
CCCGTCGGTCCGGACCTCATCCGGCCTCCTGCGGGACGTTCTCCCGCCCCGTTTGCGCCCCGAAATCCCCGCCCCGAACCGATCTCGTAGGACCGCGGAGCGGTTTTTTCATTGCGGGTCGGGTCCTGGTGGTAACCCTCGGACTCTTGTTCGGCTCCCTCGTGTCTCGGACATCCGACGCCCTCGAGGCCCTCCCGAACGACTTCCGCATGAGCGGGACTATCCCGGCGCTCCAGATCGGAGACCTGCGCTGGGCGTGGAACGGCGACATCAGCGACAACAAGATCTCCGTCCCGGTGATGCTCCTCGCGGGCTCGGAGACCAACTTCGTTCAGTTCTCGATCGACTACGACCCCGAGTGGCTGACGCTCTCTCGCGTGAGGCGCGTCGAGGCCGGTGAAGCCGGCATGCCAGAGAATGGGCGCTGGTATCTCTCGGCCGTCCAGCCGGTCGCCGTCGACAGGGACGAAGGCCGCGTCATGGGCGTCGTGCTGCGGCCCGGCGGCAGCGCCGGTCGCGACAAGAAGGAGCGCAACTCGATGGGAGAGACGCTCTTCTTCCTCGAGTTCGAGGTCGCGGTCGAGTACTTCCCGGGTCGCCAAAACAGACTCGAGCTGGATCTCGGCTTCACGCACTTCGATCCCGCGTCGCTGACGCAGGATCCGCGTGAGGAATCCGTCTTCGGCGACCTCCAAGGCGACGAGGACGACGGCTCGGTCGAGCCGATCGAAGGATATCTCGTCGACGGCCGACTTGAGCTCTTCTACGACGATGGGATCGAGGTTGGCGACGGCCGCCTGACGGCTCGCGCACAGGAGATCGTCGTGCCGATCTACGCGACGCGACTCTCCCGCACGGACCTCATCACGACAGGCGTCGACTACGACGAGCTCATCCTGCGCACATCTCGAATCCGCGCGAAGGGTCGAGGCCGGGTCCCGGGTGGCGACCTGACGATGCGCGAAGTGCCCTTCTCGCGAAAGCCGAACGGTGCCGGCATCGTCTTCCAGCTCGAGATCGCTCCGGCAATGAACGCGGTTGGAGGTGATGAAAAACGCAAGGACTACCTCTTGCGCGAACACGTCGCCGACCTCTACCTCCTCTACGAAGGTCCGATCACGTCCGACGCCCTCGCGATTCCGAGTCATCGAGGTGACGTCGGCGCGAGCTTCCGCGTCCGTGGCCGACTCCTCGAGGAAGACCACGAAGGCGTCCCGAGCCCCCACGGTGTCAGCCTCGGTGGCGAGCTCGTGATCGACGCCCCGTGGTTCGTCCGCGGAAACGTCAATAGCCGCCTCCAGGGCGCGAGCAACGAGACGCCGGGCTATCCGCGAGGCATCTCGGCCGCGTTCGATCCGGCCCGCGTCGCGCCGACGCTCGGCGATGGACTCACCATCCTCGAGTGGCTCTTCCGCCGCGAGCCCCGCAGCGACAACCAGCGCACGATCGGTTGTGTCGAAGCCGCGGATCTCAACGACGACGGCGTGATCAAGGTCAACGACGCCATCCTCCTCTTCCACTACCTCTACACCGGTGGAAGCGAGCCGGCCTCGCCGTTCCCCATCGCGGGTACGGACGCGGGTGACGACGATGTGGGTTGTGAGAAGCCGCTTCCCGTCTTCAGCCCCTCGGCGGCAGACTGATCGGGCGGCGCCAAAAGGACGGTTCTTGGAAAGTTGCCCTGCCGCTGGCTACGAGAGGTGAGGACCCAGCGGCCGCGAACCAACGGAACGAAATTGCAGATTCGTGCTCGCGAGAGTCCGCGAGTCGCGTTTCGGCAACAGGCGCCTCACCGCCTCACCGCCT
>CAYZGY010001311.1:0-1810 GCA_964478085.1 uncultured Planctomycetia bacterium | reverse complement strand
AGAAGCGTCAAACCGGAGAGCGACACACTCATCGACCACTGGGAACAGACGGGCGACGGCGAGACCACGATCGTGAAGTTCGCACGGGGCGGCAGCTTTGGCGCCGGTCGACTCGCGAAAGCGAGTTCGGAGAGCACTTCAACGACTGAGCCGGCAGGAGGCGCGCGACTCGCCCTACTCCGCCGCGTCTTCCGCTCCCGGCTTCGACAGCTTGTACTTCGAGATCTTGTTGTACAGGCTCTGTCGCGAAATCCCGAGCGCCTTGGTGACGCGGGACTTGTTCCAGCCGTTCTCTTTGAGAGCGTTCTGGAGGACGAGCTTCTCGCACTCGTCGATGATGTCGTTGAAGATCGTGCGCATCGGAATACGCAGGATCAACGAATCGTCGTCGCGCTCGAGGTTCTCGCCGAGGCAAGCCGTGCCCTGGGCACCGCCCACAAGGAACGGGGTGACGTCCTTTCGGGCGATGACGCGGCGTTCGGAGGTGAGCAGGAGACGCCGGACAACGTTCCTCAGCTCGCGCACATTTCCAGGCCAGCCGTACTGGACGAGGGCCTTCATCGCGCTCTCCGAGAGCCGTTTCTTGATCCATTCCTGCTCCTCGACCTCGCGTGCGAAGTGCGAGATCAGGAGAGGCACGTCTCCGCGGCGATCGCGGAGCGGCGGGACCTGGATCGTGATCACGTTGAGGCGGTAGTAGAGGTCGGCACGGAACTCGTTCTTCTGCACGAGGTGCTTGAGATCGCGATTCGACGCACAGATCACGCGCACGTCGACGCGAATCGACTCCTTGCTACCGATCGGGCGGATGACGCCCTCTTGCAGCGCGCGGAGCAGCTTTCGCTGCATCGACTCGGACATGTCCCCGATCTCGTCGAGGAAGAGCGTGCCCTTGTCCGCGAGCTCGAAGAGACCCTTGCGATCTTCGTCGGCGCCCGTAAACGCACCTTTGACGTGACCGAAGAGCTCGCTCTCGAGCAGGGTCTCGGAAATCGCGCCGCAGTTCTCGGAGACGAACTCTGATTCCGATCGGTTGCTCGCCTCGTGAATCGCACGAGCGACGAGCTCCTTACCGGTTCCGCTCTCTCCGAAGATACAGACGTTGAGGTCCGAGTCCTTGACCTTGTTGATGATCTGGAAGACCTTCCCGAGCTTCTCGTCCTCACCGATGATTCCGTGGAACGACTCGGGGGCGTCGTGGCTTGCTGCCGGCAGGCCATCGGGGTCGTCGACGTCCTCTCCGGAAGGAACGTCAGTAACCGGCATCGGCGCGTGAGATGGGGGCGACAGCTCGCCGCGAACGGCCTGCGCCTCACGCTCGCGCGCCTCGACCTCGAGATATGCCCGCCCCCAGATCGAAGCCAGACGTTCGACGAGCTGCGCGAAAGCCTCACGCTGTGTTTCGCCGACACCGCTCGAATCGAGGCTGAGCTCGTCCTCGAGGTAGATCACCGCGCGTTGCTTCGTCGTCAGACGAACCGCACGGCAGAGGATCGGACGGTAGCGATCACCATCCTGGATCGACGATCGCCCGAGGTATCCGTCCTTCGCGACCACGGAGCTCATGGCGACGACCGCCGAGACCGCGGAGCGATCGAACGCGTATTCGGAGTTGTTGACATCCTTCCAGTGCGACCCCGCGTCGTCCCGTACGACACTGCGGGAGGCAACGACGCGGAAACTGCCCGACTCGGCCGGGTCTTCGTCACGATCGCTCGCACCGCTCGTGGGCGGCGCGGCGGCCCCCCCCCCCGCGCCGCCGAAGCCGCCCCCCCCGCCGCCGCCCCCCGCGCGCCTCGCCCCGCCCGGC
>CAYZGY010001310.1:0-1811 GCA_964478085.1 uncultured Planctomycetia bacterium | reverse complement strand
AACGGCGCGAACGTGTAGATCTCCGAAGACACCATAACAAAAAAAAAAATGAACAGCCTACGACCCACCACCCAGATAAGAACAATCGTAAGCGTCCCCCAACACACCGACGGAAACCGGACGACGTAGCGGACCTCGTCGAACACCAAGGCTGACAAGGCCGTCACGTAGTAGACGAGCTCGCTCGTCGTGATGTACTGAGTCGGAATATCGTCGTGGACGTGAAGACTCGGATAATAGCGTTCGAAAATACCCTGTGTCTGATTGTAGGCACGGACCTCGTCATGGTGCAGAGGCTCGTCGGAGATTCCCGCCAGACGCAATACGAAACCCGCAACGACGAGAGCAAGCACGATCAGCGTCGGCCAAGAGTTCAGCCTCCATCGCCCCCACAAAAGATGAACTGCGTTGCAGAGCCAGTCGATCTGCTTACGAAATACCGCAACGAGAACCAGCATTCCCCAACCCGCGAGAACGGACCACGGGGCCCACTCCCAGGCCCCGCGCAGGGCGAACTCCCAGTGCGGACGAGCTTCGTATTTGCTCAGCGCGTAGCAAACGCTCAAGAGTATGGCTGGGATAAGCGCCAGGTATACGGAATTCGCCAGCGCAGCTCGCGTTCTCTCGCTGTCTGAGGTGAGCTTAGATAGAAGCCCGACCATCAGCCAGCTCAATAGGCCAGTCAACGTCGCGACCGCAGCCGTCAGAGAGGCCCTCTCGACGAGACTTCGGAAGGTGAACGACGACGGCGGGTCGAAAGCGACATGCTGCAGACGTCTTTGCCACGGTGCCGTGCCGATGTCGCCAGACTCTTCGGAACAAAGTTGCCACTCGTGACGGTTCAAAAGCTCGGGATCGAGCCAATCGCTCGGCCAGCCGCGACGCCCTAGCCACTGACGATCCGTCCCCGGGCGGTAGATTCGGCCCGATCGATCTTGAACTTCGACTTCGGCGAGCAGACTGAGTCGCGGCGCAGGTCCCTGAAGCAGCACCGCAAAGACGTTGTGACCACGCTGGAGAAAAGCGGTGATGTCGTAGACTCGCTCGACTGGATTGATTTCCCTCCGGGTCGCGATGGTATCCTCTTGCCGGTCGACTCCGAATCCGTTGACCGCAAGCCGATAAGGAGCAGTGCTGGTCAGACGAATCCAAGCTCGCTCAGGTCGATCGAAAATCTCAAAGTCTCGTCGAACGCAGGCCTTGTTCTCGGCCCCTGACGGCGGCGAAACCCACCGCGCGTCACCAACGATTCTTGTCGCCCTTGGTGGAGCGTTGACCCTCGCCCAAAGAGTGCGCTTCGTCTTTCGCGCCAGTGACCAATCTTGATCGTCATAGTCGGCGAGGTACCACCGTTGGTTCGCTTTCTCGCGGAAGGAGTGGCAGCGCCAGAGCCCTTCGCTCCCCAACGATCGTTCCGAATCCTGAACGACGTAAGCTCCGTCGACCGCTACTGCGGGTGGGGTACCGACCAGGCCCTGACGTAGGGCGATCGCGACGGTGTTACGTCCAACCCGTAGGTGCCGCCGGATATCGACCACGGTTCCCTGGGTGTGCCCCAAAGACAGATGACGCGCGACAATTATCCCGTTGACGTACAGCCGGAGACGATCCGACGAGATCACTTGAATCCAGGCGTGACGCGGCAGTCGAGCCAGAGCGAAAGAACGCCTTAGGTAGACGTTTTTCGCATCATCGGCTCCTTCGAGGACCGAGACCTCACCTCCGATCGAGTACACCGGAGCCGTCGACGATCCGCAGAACAACCAGAGGCCGTGCCCCATGAGCAGAGAGAATATGACAAGGACTGCCCG
>CAYZGY010001309.1:0-1818 GCA_964478085.1 uncultured Planctomycetia bacterium | reverse complement strand
CGCAGGAGCGCCGGCAGCACGGCGCCGCTCACCGAAAGCGCTACGCCGACGATCTCCCCGATGGCGAGCCGAGTCGCGCGAATCTCGAGAATCGGCCCTTCGGGCCAACCCCACGAATCACCGATGACCAGACGCGCGAACGAGACGAACGCGAGCAAGACGCCGAGCCCCGCGAGCACGACGACACGTCGCTTCGCACGACGCTGGGCAGCCTCGGTATTCACGTCGCTCACTGCGCGACCACCGGCGGTCGGACGATCTTCTCGACGCGAGCCCCCGAGTCCGGATGGATCGTTTTGGCGATCTTCGCCGCGACGCGAGGTATCGAGCTCGAGGGAAGGAGCGCGACCGGATCGGCGATTTCGTAGACGCGAGAGCTCTTCACGGCCGTGATGTCGAACGACTCGAAAACCGCCTCGCGCTTCTTCGTCTCTTCACCCATCGGCCCCTTCGTCGAACGGACGCAGATCACGACCTCGGGATCGAGCGTCAAGATGCGCTCACGATCGAGCACAGGATAGAGGCGCTTCTCTCCTTCGAGGACGTTCTTCCCGCCCGCGACGCGAAGCAGCTCGCTCAAGAACGTGCCTGGCCCCACGGCGGTCATCGGATTGAGCCCGACGAGAATCAAGACACGACCGACAGGCTCACCCTTGTGAAGGTCGTGAAGATCCATCAGCTGCGTCTTCACCCGATTGACGAGCTTCCGAGCGACCGGGGCCACTTCGAGCGCGCCACCGACCGTGCGCTCGGGGGACTCCGCGCTCGGATCGTGGATCGCGGCGAGCGCATCCTCGATCGTCTCGATGTCGTAGTCGAAGACCTTCCACCCGTAGATCTTTCCGAGCTCAAGAAGTCGCGGCGGCACACCGGGCTTGCCCGGCTGGACGAAGACGTGCGTCGGCTTCACCGCGACAAGCTTTTCGTAATCGATCTTGAGCAGATCTCCGACGACCGGTGTCTCGGACTTCGCCGCGGGATCGTGCTGCCCGATGCCCACGATGGCGGCCTCGAAGCCGAGATCGATGACCATCTGCGTCACCGCCGGCGAGAGCGACACGATGCGGGTCGTTCCGCTCGGACCCGATGTACCGCCATCGCCACATCCGAAAGAAACGAACGTGAAGAACGCGAGCAACGAGCTCCTGAGTCGACCGTACCTGCACATCAGAGGCACTCTCACGAAACAACCGGCGAGTTTCACGGCAACAGAATGTACCAGACTCGCTCGAATTTGTCCGTCACGCTCGCGCGCGTCTGGTCCCTTTACTCTATGGGCGAGCCTCCCTTCGAAGTCGGCTCCCCATCTCCCTTTTTCGTTCGTTCCTTCTCCCGTTTCCGATTCCACTGCCCCGCTCAGACGCGCTTGCCGCATCAGCAAGTACTACGAGGCGGAGAGACCTCGCCAACGACCTCGCCGCGGAGGGATCGTCGCGACGAAACGTGAGAGCCGAAAGGCCGGGCAGTCCCTTTGTGGATTTTTTCGAAAGGCATGAGTCAGAGGTAGAACCATCATGCGCAATCAGTGGGCAGTCGCTCGAACACTCGTAGCGATAACGTACTTCACCGGCGCGAGCGAGCTCTTCGCGCAGAATCCCGGATTCGTTCGCGGTCACGCTAACGGCGATGGAGGCATGGACATCAGCGATGGTGTCGGCCTCCTCTGGAATCGTTGGGCGCGGAACCAGTTCCAGGGGCTCCACCTGCTCCTCGGTTTCCACACGAACGCGTACGGCTTCAGCGACTTCGGTGGCCGCTTCGCGGACTACCAGATCGGCCGCTCGTCACCTCATCATCACGATCACGCTTCCCGTTCGA
>CAYZGY010001308.1:0-1819 GCA_964478085.1 uncultured Planctomycetia bacterium | reverse complement strand
CTTCGGCTCCTCGCGGATGGCGCCGTTCGACGCGCTCGCACCGTTCGTCGAGTCGGTGCTTTCCGCGTCGGTCCCCGCGGGGCGGGAAGTTCGGGCGAGTTTCGGCTTGTCCTCGATGTCGAGCGACTGGTTCTCGAGGTTACCGAGAATCTCGCGCGCCCGATCGATGACGGGCTTAGGGATGCCCGCGAGCCTCGCGACGTGAATCCCGTAGCTGCGATCCGCACCGCCCTCGACGACCTTGCGCAAGAACACGATGTCGTCGTTCCACTCCTTCACGGCGAAGTTGTAGTTCTTGGCCGTGGGGTAGTTTACCGTGATGCCGGTGAGCTCGTGATAGTGCGTCGCGAACAGCGTGCGGCAGTGGAGCTTCTCCGCGACGAATTCCGTGATCGCCCAAGCGAGGCTGACTCCATCGAACGTGCTCGTTCCTCGACCGACCTCGTCCAGGACGATCAAGCTGCGCTGCGTAGCGTTGTTGAGGATGTTCGCGGTCTCGCTCATCTCGACCATGAACGTCGACTGTCCGCGCGTGAGATCGTCGCTTGCGCCGACGCGCGTGAAGAGTCGATCGATGACTCCGATCTCCGCACGCTTCGCGGGGATGAACGAACCGGTCTGCGCCAGCATCGTCAGGAGAGCGACCTGGCGTATGTAGGTCGACTTACCGGCCATGTTCGGACCGGTGATGATCATGATGTTGCGGTCGATGTCGAGGTCGACCGAGTTGGCGATGAAGGGCTCGGTCGTCGCGATCTGCTCGACGACAGGGTGGCGGCCGTCCTCGATGACGAGTCGCGAGCTGTCGTTGATCTCCGGGCGGATGTAGCCTCGCTCCGCTGCGAGAGTCGCGAACGTCACGAGCACATCGAGCTCGGCGAGCGCATCGCCGATCTCTTGAAGCTCGACCATGTGCCCCGAGGCTTGCTCTCGCAGAGTGCAGAAGAGATCGTACTCGAGGTCGACCGCACGATCCTTCGCGTGGAGTACCTTGTTTTCGTACTCCTTGAGGTCCGGGGTGATGAACCGCTCGCAGTTCTTGAGTGTCTGCTTACGCAGGTAGAAGTCGGGAACCTTCTCCTTGTGCGAGTTCGTCACCTCGAGGTAATAGCCGAAGACCTTGTTGAATCCGATCTTCAGCGACGTGATGCCCGTCTTCTCGATCTCGCGTTGCTGGTAGCGAGCGAACCACTGCTTTCCCTCGGTCGCGATGACGCGCAGCTCGTCGAGCTCATCGCGGTAGCCCTGCCGGAAGAGTCTGCCCTCCCTGACGGTCAGAGGGAGCTCTTCGACGAGCGCGTCGAGAAGCGCCTCGCGCAGCTCGACCAGATCGGCGAGTCGTTCCGCGGTCGAACGAAGTAGCGGAGACTCGCAGCTCCGGAAAAGCTCACGCAGTTGGGGCAAGATCTCGAGCGTCCGACCGAGCGCCGAAAGATCTCGAGCGTTCGCGCTGCCGTAACTGATGCGGGTGCAGATTCGTTCGAGATCGTAGGCGCGACGGAGGAGGCCGACCGTTTCCTCTCGCAGGAGCGGTTCGTCGACGAGCAGGGCGACGGCTTCCTGGCGGCGGAGGATTTCCTCCACGCGCGTCAGCGGCTCGAGTAGCCATTCGCGGAGCTTACGACCGCCGAGCGCGGTCGAGGTTCGGTCGAAAGATGCGAGAAGCGATCCTTTGCGCTCACCGTCGCGCTGTGTCGAGACGAGCTCGAGCGCGCGTCGTGTCGCACGGTCGATCGGGACGACGCGATTCTCTTCGTAGGTCTGAACACGGGTCAGGTGCCCCAGGCCGGACTTTTGCGTGTCCTGCACGTAGCGCAGC
>CAYZGY010001307.1:0-1830 GCA_964478085.1 uncultured Planctomycetia bacterium | reverse complement strand
ATGTTCCAGATGTTCCAGATGTTCCAGATGTTCCAGATGTTCCAGATGTTCCAGATGTTCCAGACGGTGTTGGCGAGGTACTCGGCGCCGTTCTCCCGAATGACCCCGTCATCGTTGACGTCGCCGGTGAGCTCGCAGCCGAGCGGTACGCCGTGATAGCGCGCCGCGCCGAGGGTGACGACGTCGCTGATCGAGAGACGACCATCGCCGTTCGTGTCGCCGCAGATGAACGTGTCGCCGCAGATGAACGTGTCGCCGCGGATGAAGTCGTCCGCGAAAACGTTCGCTCCGGGGCCGCAAGCGCAGAGAGCGAGGCAGATGGCGAATCGTCGCGCGTTTCGAAGGTTCATGATGGACTCTTTCTGAAAGCGACTAACGAATTAGAACCGGGTTTTCTTTTCGAGACAAGAGCCTCCGTTCGGTTCATGCTTTCGTGAGCGCCCGGAGCTCCCGGAGCGCCTGGCCGTGCTCGTGGATCCAGGAGATGATCGGACTCGTGACCCTTCGATGCTTGCTTCCCCGCCGCTTCGCTCCTTCGTTGTCTGCACTGATCCTTTGCGGCCTGCTGACGAGCCGAGCGCTCGGTCAGTCGACTCTCCAGGTCGACGGATCGAGCTTTCGAGGCACGCTCCACGACAACGTCTCCAATCGGAGGCGCCAGGGGAGCGGTTTCACGCCCTTGATGCTGAAGTCGCGACCGAAGCGGAATCTCTTTCGGGATGACGCTGTCGGGCTCAACTTCGAGCACATCTTCAACGGGGCGAAGAAGGAGCACGCGATCTCCATGTTCACGCCTCGTCGAGATCCGTGTCGGCTGAAGATGCTCGGGGCGAGTCACTACGAGATATCGTGGCCGAGCGAAGGCTCGAAGTGGGGCATGAAGGCGCGCATGGTCTACGACCTCTCCGAGAAGGGTCAGGTGGATCTCCTCTTCGAGTGCACGCCGATGAAGGGCATGTACCCTCTCGGTTTCGCAGCGATGATGTGGGCGTCCTACATGCGAGGGGCTCTCGATCGGAGAATCCACTTTTGGGGACGGGAAGGAGATCGAACGGGTTGGGTCGCCTTCGGCGAAGACCGAGGAGAGCGATTCGAGACCGGGACGGTTTCCTGCGCCGACGTGCCGAGGCTGCCCTTCGAGAAGGGCGCCCAGACGTTGAATCTCATCGAACACCGAGAGCAGAAATTCATCACCCCGTTCTACTACGGCTTGATGGACGCCGATGGAGACCTGAAGACGACCGACGACAAGCTGCTCTATCTGGTGCTTTTCGATCGGACCGAGCCGATACGCTTCGCCATGTGGAACTTCATCCGGGACGAAAGCGGTGCTCCGGACACGCACAGTCCCGCGTGGGATTGGCAGTACGTGATTCGGAAGCCGGAGATCGGCAAGCGCTACGGCTATCGCGCTCGCATCGTCGTCGAGCCATTCCGAGGGAAGGAGAAGATTTGGCAGGCGTATCGCCGCTGGGGGAAGGATCTCGGCGTGAAGCTGCCTTCGCGGGGAGACGATCCGAGCGACGACGACTCAGGCTGCCGAGCTGGCTCTTGCGTAGATGGAGAGCGCCGTATCGTCAGGCCTCGTTGACCACAGCCTCGAGGGAGGATAGACCCTGTCGTTGCAAAACATCGGCGGCGAGAAACCGCTTCGCTGCGCTCCGCTCGCCCGAGAGCACGTCTCGAGACGATTTGCTCGGAGCCGGCAATCCTCACGTACTGTGGAGCATTGGCGAGTTTCAGCGACTCGAGCTACGACGACGGTCTCCCGTTCTGGGCCTCCGAACCGTCTTTTTCTGCTTTGGCGCCAAGAAACGATCGGGGAGCGAC
>CAYZGY010001306.1:0-1831 GCA_964478085.1 uncultured Planctomycetia bacterium | reverse complement strand
GCGTAGCTCTCGAGCTCGCCAACAGTGGGATCTCCGTCGAGGACGTCGTCCCCCGCGTCGCCGCGGAGCTCGTCATCGCCGAGACCGCCGAAGATCCTGTCGTCGCCGTGCTCTCCGTGGATCGTGTCGTTTCCTGCGCCACCGAGCAGCGTGTCGTCTCCTCCGAGGAAGCGCGTGCCGACGAGCGACTTCACGGGCGGACCACGACGGACGTAGCTGCCAGATCTCGCGGCCGCGGAGCCCTTGCCGTCGGCGAGCGTCTCGGGACGACCGCCGTAGATCGTGTCGTCGCCACCGAGTCCTTGAATGTGGTTGTCGATGAAGTTGCCTCGGATCGTGTCGTCGAGCTCCGTGCCGATCACGTTCTCGAAGACGTCCTTCTCGGTGTCGACGAACCGGAACGCCACGTCACCGAGCTTCTTCGTGCTCGACAGGTCGCCGATGACGAGCTCGACGGCCTCGATGAGCTCGCCGTCGACGGCCCTGGCGTTGATGCGCTGGACGACGTGACGGCGTCCGAGGTCGACTCCGCCCTCGAGGCCTTGCGTCATGCCGCTGAAGTCGAGAGTGTCTGTTCCACCCGCGTCGGCCACGGTGTTCTTTCCACCACCGCCGAGCCAGTAGTGGTCGTCTCCGCGTCCACCGTCGACCTTGTCGACGCCCGGTCCTGCGTCGAGGAGATCGTCGCCGTCGCCGCCGGATATCTCGTCGTCACCGGATCCGCCGATGAGCTCATCGTCACCTCCTCCGCCGATGATGACATCGCCGTTCTCGGCTCCTTCGAGCCGGTTCGGTCCGTCCGTTCCCGTGAGGAAGTCCTTGCCGATACTCCCGCTGGCGTTCTCGAAGCCGAGGAGCCCCGCCTCGTGTCCGAGGTTGACTCCTGTCGCGCGGCCCGTTGTCAGGTTCGCGGTGACGGAGCTCGTCCACGGCGAGTAGTCGACCGTGTCGTTCCCTTCGCCTCCGTCGAGCACACCCGCGACGAACTGGCCGTCGAGAATCGTGACGTGATCGTCGCCCGGGCCCGTGAAGACGTTCGTGACCGTGTCCACTTGCGAGCTGTCGATCGTCAGCCGGTTGTCGCCGCGACTGAGATGGAGGTTGAGCTCCTCGAGATTCGCGTAGCGGATGCCGCCGGGAATCTCGCGGTCGCCGATGAACGCGTCCGGCCCCATGCCGAAGCCGAAGATGCGCCCGTCGCTCAGCGTTCCATCCGTGCTCGCGAAGCTGCGCGAGTCGAAGACGTTGAGGACGTCGACCTGCTCCGCCTCGTCGACGAGAAGGTTCGGGTTCACAGGCCCGTAGAAGTACGCGTCACCCGTCTGCGGCACGACGTCGAGCTCGTCGAACGGTGTCTCGAAGATCACGGTCGAAGAGTCAGCCGTTCGCAGAGAGCGCACGCGTAAGACGGTCCCGGCGGCTTCGCCGTTGATGATCGTGAACTCGTAGAGCCCCTCGTTCAGTCGTGGGTCGAATCCGTTCGGCTCGTCCGGAACGCCGGTTACCGCATCGATATGGGTCGCCAGCTCGTCCGTCAGCGGCGCGTGGCGGACCCCGTCGATGTCGACCGAGCCGAAGTCCGTCAAGCTGCCGTCGGGAACGAGGAAGTTCGTCTCGCCCGACATCGTCACGGGATCCTCGAGGAAGCGATCCTCGATGGCTCCGAGTCCGCCGTCGATCGACAGCGGTCCGCGAATCGCGTGGATCTCCTCCTCGAGCGCCGGGAAGACGATGGCGTCGAGCCCGTCGATCACGTCGTCGTCGATTGCTCGCACGCGGACGCGCTGCTCGACGTTCCAGTTGCCCGCCGACTCGTCGGTGTCCGCCGTGA
>CAYZGY010001305.1:0-1832 GCA_964478085.1 uncultured Planctomycetia bacterium | reverse complement strand
GTTCTCGACCGTGTACTGTACGGACGTGTACGACCCGACCGAGATCGGCGTGTGATACGGTTGATACTTGAGCGCCGGAACGCTCTCGAAATAAACGTACTTCGACTCGCGGTCAGGAGCCGACGTGACGAAATCTGTAAACTTCGCGAGCATTTCTCGCGATGCTTCGTACTCGACGTCGTAGGTGTCGAGCATAGAAGACTGAAGAGGTGCCGTATTGAGCGAGGCACCAGCGCCAATTGGTTGACCAGGCATCTATGCCTCCTTAGCTCAGGGGATCCATGAGATTGTCGATTCCGTTTTTGAGTGCTACATCGCACGTCGTTCCGGAATACCACTTCGTGACCACCCCGACGCGGTTGCCAGAATCAACGGCGGTGAGGGTTAGCGTCTGATCGTCGGAAGCCCAAACGGCGTCGCCGACGTGCGTCTCGGCTGAAACACCGGTAACAGCGACGCTACGAATCGTCCGGCCGCCAACGTCGACCTTACAGGTAACGGTGTTACCCGTGTTCCCGGTAACAGAGTCGCCGCTAGTGTCGCTAACGATAGCGACGCCAATGAAGACATCATCGGCTACGTCGGTCCCGGCGAGAATGAGTTCACCGGCCGAGTTGTCAAGAGATACGAGGGCGCCATCGAAAACCTCTACGGTGTCAGAGACGATCACTTCCATGATGTCGCTGGTCGCGAGATAGGTCCAATCGGATCGTGCGGAAAGTGCCATCGCTTACGCCTCCTTTCTCGTGAGGTGGCGGGCGACGTACTTAGCCGCCGTCGTGTTTTTCATGCGCTCCTTGGTCTGATCGCTGAGCGCTTCGTACTCCTGAAACAATCGAATGACCTCGGCCTGGTCGCCTTCTTCGGCGAACTCTGCGATGTCTTCGGGGAGATCGTTCATCGCAGTTCCGGGTCCGTCTTCGAATTCCGCGAGCGTTTCGGCTGGCTTCATGCGGCCACCTTCACGAATCGAACTAGCGAAGGTCTGCGCCGCTGATTTGCGGTCCTTCGCGTTCTTCAGCAGGCTTGAGAGATTCGATCGAGCGTTAGCCGTGATCTCGTAACCTTCGGAATCGAGCTCGTCTAACGTCGAATCGCAGAACTCTGCGACCTCGTCGGCCTCGTCGCGTGCATTAAGCTTGTCCTCGAGCACCGTCAAGCGACCGACAAGCGCAGCCTGCGCATCGTCGTTCGTGTCCCCTTCGGAATCCGAGAACTCAGCGGGTACCGGCTCGTCCTCGGCTGGAGCAGGAGCGCCGCCGCCCTGCATGGCGTCAATCAGCGGCTGCACGGCCTTCATCCAGTCGAGGATTTGATCGATCTGCGCCTTGAGATCGCCAGCGCCGTCTTGCAGCTCGGCATCGTCGTCGTCGCCGCCGTCGTCATCATCGGCGAAAACGTTATCGGGTTTCGCCGATGGCTTCTTCGCCGTTGCCTTCTTCGACGACTTTCTACGGGTCGTCTTGGTCTTCGGGGTCGCCATCGGCACCTCCGTATTTGGGTGGGGGAAATCATGAAAACTGAAGATCGCGACAGAAGAGGTATCGCACGCAGCGACCGCCATCAGCGGATCTTCGGACGTCTCAAAAATAGTCGTCTGCCGTTCCTCTCCGATCTCCAGGAGCGGCATCTTGTTGTGGGGTGCCTCGTCGCTCAGAAGAGCAAGAGACCGGATTTAGGCCTTGCCGTGCGGAATCTCCGGGGATCGAGACGGCAAGAGACCCAAGCGGATGCGGTCATAGATGTCGATCGGAACCTTGACCAGATCGGCGAACAAGCAGGCCTTGAGCTCCCCACCGATCGAGATGTCACCGACGCGAGTTAAGCGGACA
>CAYZGY010001304.1:0-1835 GCA_964478085.1 uncultured Planctomycetia bacterium | reverse complement strand
CCTCGACCGTGTCCTCGAGCGCTTCTTCTCGGCCGACAAGGCCCGAGAGTTGATGCGGAAGATCTTGAAGTTGTCGACCGTGACCTTGAATTGATTGTCGAGCGCGTCGGTCCTCGTTCGAATCGCGAACTCGTATTCGGTCGGAAGACCGGGAACGGACACGTTTTGAGCCAGCGACTCTCCGTCGAGGAAGATATCGAAGAGGTTGCGCTTCGACTCGTTGCGCTTGGTGCGGCTCCGTCGAACCTCGATCGTGCGGAACTTGCCGTCGTCGGCCCACGGGAGACCACCGCCGTAGATGAGCGGGTTCGATTTCTGCACGCCCTCGGGGACATCATCCTCGCTCGTCGCCTCGAACTCCTGCCAGTCTCCACGCGAGTTGCGCACACGAAACTTGGCTTTGCCGTCGTAGTCTCGGAAGACCTCGAGCGCGACATACTGGTAGCGCGAGTTCCGCGGCCCACCGAGGTGGACCACGGGCGAGACTCGTCCGCTGTCGATGCGCAGCGTCGCCGAGAATCGCTCGACATCCGAGCTGCGGTAGTTCCGCTGCAGGAGAAGCTCGGTCTCGCCGTCGACGGCGTTGGCCTGCGCCCCTTCGAAGACGACCGCAGACTCCCGCTGCTTGATCGAGATGCCGTTGCGAACGTCGCTGTCCCAGCCCTTGATCAACGTTTCGTCGACGGCGATGTCATCCGTGTTGTTGAACTCGTCGACCCAGACCTGGAGGATCGCGAGGTCACGAATCAAGTTCCGCGACGCCGTGACGTAATTGCGCAGCGATGTCGAGAACGCCGCTTCGGCTCCCTCCTTGGGCGCCTTCTTGAGGATAGCGATCGCCTCGTCGAAGAACTTCGCCGCCTCGGCGTGGTGGCCGCGTTGGTAGTGATAGAAGCCGAGCCCGCCGAGCGTCGCCGGACGCTTCGGATCCTCGGCGTGCGCACGACTCAGATAGTTGAAGCCGCGAGCGAGCTTGCCCTGCTGGAGGAACGCCAGCCCGGTCGATTCGAGAACCGAGGGATTCTTGGGCTCGACGTCCGCGGCAAACTCGAGTCGCGCGCTGGCCTTGCTCCAGTCCTCGCTCCGGGCTTCGACGAAGGCGAGGAGGCGCGAGCACGCCCCGAAAACCGGGCTGCTCTCCGCGTGACGGCTGAGAACGGACGTCAGGTGCGTGCGTGCTCCAGTGGCGTCACCACGACGGATCTGAACGCCGGCGAGAAGCAGTCTCGCGTTGACGTGCTCGGGGTCCGCGGTCAGCGCTCGCTCGAAGTACGTCTCGGCGACACGAAGTTCACCGCGCAGCTCGGCGATCGATCCGAGCGCGACGTTCGCGCGCGCGGCCGTCTCGTACGCAGGTCCGGAACCGAGCGCTGCCTTGAGCGCCTTCTCGGCCTTCGAGAATCGCCCCTTGGCGATGTCGATGATCGCGAGGTCGACCTTCGCGGCCGTGCTTCGCGAGTTCTGCGAGGCGTAGCTCTTGAGGCGCTTTTCCGCCGAGTCGTACTCGCCGAGAGCGTAGTCGATCGCCGCGAGGCGAAGCTCGATCTCCGAAAAGTCGGGCTGCAGCGTTGCGGCCTCGAGAAGTCTCGCTTGCGCGAGCGCGAGGTTCTCGGCGCCGCCGACGCGAAGGAGGATGTCCGCAGACTCCCAGAGCGCGTTGAACTGCGCGTCGTTCGCCGAGTCGCCCTCGAGATCTTCGGCGTAGAGCGCCAGGGCCTCGTTGTCGAGCCCGAGGCGCGCGTAAGTGCGCGCGAGCGCCGATCGCGCGTACCGGCGCTGGCCCGCGTTCGCGGTGCCACCTTCGGCCGGATCGCGCAGGACCCTCTGAAGGTACG
>CAYZGY010001303.1:0-1841 GCA_964478085.1 uncultured Planctomycetia bacterium | reverse complement strand
TCGGTGATGCGCGGGGTCCCCGGGTTCGACGGGTCGGCGAACTCCTGATGGGTGACGCGGATGTCCCCACCGTCCCAAATACCGAGCACGACGCCGTTACCGGTGAGCGCGTAGGGCGCACCGGTAGCGGGGTTGATCGCGTCGCCGAAGCCGTCCCCAGCGCGGATCTTCTCGACATTCGACGTCAAGGCCGCATTGCGGTTGGCCCCACCACCCTCGGTGAGAGCTGCACTCGCGGGCGCCAACCTCAACGGCGTCGCAAAAGCGCCGTCCTGGCCACCGACGACCAGCATGTCGGCGAGCTCCCCCGGGATGAACTCGACCGCGTAGAGCGGCCCTCGGGGTAGGTCTCCCGTGATCTCTCCCCACGAGGCACCGAAGTTCGTCGTCTGATAGACACGGCTCGGGCCCGGAGGCGAGAATCCGCGCGGCGGCCGGGTGACCGCGAACGCGATGCTCGGATTGTCGGGATCGAGCACAAGGTCCGTGACGCGGTCGTTAGCGCCGATACCCGGAAGCGCAGCGGTAGGGTTGAGCGTGGCCGGCATCGGATCGAAGGCTGCAGGCCCGGCGGTCCGCACCCAGACCTGATTCCCGGAGCCGACGTAGAGCACGTCCGCATCGGGACCACCCGGCCGATCGCCGTAAGCGATCGCTGCGGCATTGTCGCCGTTCACTCCCGACCAGGTACCCGCGCCGACCGGAACCTGGAAGATATTCTGTCCTTGGTCGTTCGACTCGTACGCGAAATTCGAACCGCCGATGACGAGACGGGTCGGCTGGTTGGCGTTGAGCGCGATCGGCGTCACGAACTGAGCTGCGAGAGCGGGCCCACCGCCTCCCACAGTCAAGGCCGGGAAGGTCTGGCTGACCAGGTTGTTGAACTCGTCGAAAACCTGGAAGCGGAACGAGCTCAATCCGTTGAAGCTCGAGTAGCGGATCGACTGATTCGCCGCGGCGAGCGTCCGCGCGTCCACCGCGACGTCGCCACCATCACCCGTCGAGAAGAAGGGCAGGTCCGGCCGTAGATCTGCCGTTTCCCAGAGGCCGTCACCCGGTGCTGTTTGTTGGGTTGTGCCGGTGTCCTGCTGGCCCGTGATGAGGACGCCGGAGACGCTGTCGTAGGCGACGTTGTGACTCTCGCTGACCTGCAGGTTACCATTCAGCGAAAACCAATCGCCGAGCGAATCGGTGGGACTGGTTCGCCGGTAGACGCCACCGTCGTCGACCTCGATGAGAACCCCATGGGCGACCACGAGGCCGCGCGAGTCTGCATGGGGAGCCGAGCCGGAGGACGTAGGAGGCGAGAACGATGCCGTGCCGTTGTGGGTCAAGGAGGTCCACTGCGGCGACGGCACCGCGCCCGTCGGCGTCACACTGGCGTCGCCCCGGAACAGTCGCCCGGTAAAGTCCCTCGCCCCGAGAGAATTCGGGAAGGTGCCGTCGGTGGCGGTGTCCTGTCGATCCCCGCCGACGTAGACGAGGAAGGGGTTCGTCGGATCCGCGACCATCGAGAAGTGGATGCGGCCCTGGCCCCCCGGCTTCGCACGAGGATGAACGCCGGAGATCAGGCGGTAGCTACCGCCGCCGGCATAGGCGCCGTTACCGACGCTACCATTGAGCGAAAAATGATCAGCATCGATGATGCTGGTGCTGAAATCTCCATTGGCGGCGGTGTTACCGGTGACCCCAGAGATCCGCACCTGGTTCGAACCGCCCACTGTGAAACCGTGCCCCGGAGCCGTGATCACGATCGGAGTCGCGTTCGAGGCACCCGTGACGGTCCGAGGCCCCTCGATCGTACGAGGCAGGTCCATGGCCACGAAGAGGGTCTCGTCGGC
>CAYZGY010001302.1:0-1845 GCA_964478085.1 uncultured Planctomycetia bacterium | reverse complement strand
AGCGCCGGCGTACCGCTTCCTGGAGCGAGCTGAGCTCCTCGCCTCGAAGAAAAGAACCGACGCAGCGATCGAAGAAGACCTCATGACCATCCGACTCTGCCTCAACACGAGCACGATCAAGCCGCAGCCGATCCTCGAGAAGATCCGCCTGACCGCGGAGGCCGGCTACGACGGCGTCGAGCTCTGGATCAACGACGTCTACGAGCACATCGGTCGCGGCGGCGAGGTCTCCGACATCGAAAAGGCGATCGCCGACTACGACCTCTTCGTCCCTTGCTGCATCGCGATGCGTGCGTGGGCCGAAGCGTCGGAGGTCGAGTACCCGATGGCGCTCGAAGAATGCAAGCGTCGCATGGAGCTCGCGCGACGCCTCGGCTCGCAGTACATCGTCGCGACGCCCTCTCGATCACCCTGCGACCTCGCGCAGACCAGCACGCGGTACCGCGATCTCCTGCGCATCGGCAAGGAAGTCGGCATCCGCGTGACGATGGAGTACATCAGCGTCTTCCAATCGGTCACGACACTCCAGGAAGCCTGGCAGATCGTGCAAGAAGCCGAGGACCCCGACGCGACGCTCGTCCTCGACGCCTTCCACACCTGGAACAACGACTCCGACCTCGGCCTCCTCGAGACGATCCCCATCGATCGCATCAGCCACTACCACGTCGACGACGCGGCGCCCGACATTCCCCAGGGCCAGCAGAGCGACGCCGACCGAGTCATGATCGGCGATGGCCCGATCGACCTACGCGCCGAGCTCGACCTCCTCCGTCGCCGCGGCTACGACACGACAATGAGCCTCGAGCTCTTCAATCAGGAGCTGTGGAAGAAGGATCCGGCGGAGGTCCTGAAGACCGGCATCGAGCGCATGCGCGAGCTGATCGCGTAGCGCGCGGGTTACCCGATATCCGGCAGTGGGAGATTCCCCGGAGCGTTTGTTATGGATCCATATTTCGCGCCGTCGCAGGAGAACCACCCCTCTCTCGCGACGCACGAAAGGACCGTCCCATGCTCCACTCCGCCGTACCCCGCCAGCGATTCCGCGCGCTCTCATCTGCAGTTCTGGTTCTCGGCTTGTCGGTTCACGCGCTGCTCTTCTCTCAAGACGAGAAGCTCCGCCGTTCCGATTTTCAATCGCCGACACCCAAGGGATTCCAGGCTCGCCCGCAAAGACGAGCGTCGCCCTGACGAATCGATCCGACGAATCGGTCCGACGAATCGGTCCGACGAATCGGTCGAAGCGTGGTCGTTCGGCGTTCGACACGATCTCTCGGCGGCGAACGTCGCGACTGTCGAGAGTTCATATAGCCACCGGGATCATCTCATACACTCTACGACGTCACGTACGAAACGAGTGAGACACCGAACACGATCTCGACGTTCTGCTTCGACGACGAAATCGGACCAGCGCCGAGCGTGCCCTCTGTGGTCACCTCGAGGACCTCTCGAGAGATTGTCGCAGCCTGTGCGAGCTTGGTCGTCACGAACGACTGCCTCGACAACACCCCGCTCGTACTTCGCGACGGACGCGACCTCGGAGATTCGGTTCCAGGCGACGCGAATCCGAGCCTCGTGCTTCGTGGACACCTTCAAGAGACGCCCGCTGCCCTGCTCGCGCTCGGAGAAGCGCCCGACTCAGAGCGCGACACATTCGCTCACACGCTCACCGGTATTACGAAGCGAGTAGGCTCGCTCGCCCCACGGGAGACCCACGCTTGCTGAGCAGTCGAACTCGAAGGGCTCGACGATGATCCCCTCCGGGTCCGACCTCGATGGACCCCGAGGAGATCCATTCCTCGTCGCATTCCTCGTCGCATTCCTCGTCGCATTCCTCGTCGCATTCCT
>CAYZGY010001301.1:0-1848 GCA_964478085.1 uncultured Planctomycetia bacterium | reverse complement strand
GAGTAGCGGCCTTCGAAGCCGACGGTTCCTGGTTCGAGTCCAGGCGGGCGTGCCAGATTTCCAAGGGACTTACGACGACGCGTCGTGAGTCCCTTTTTTTCTATCCATGCGTCGGCGCTCCACCGATTTGCAGGCACCTGGAGCGGCCACTGAGATACGTTCCCACCACCGCTTTCGTTCAAACGCCGAGTCGCGCCTCACCTGAGAGGCAGACTGCCATGAACTCGAACGAAATCGTCAAACGACTCCGCCGCCGACCGTTTCGGTTCTTCCTTTCGGACGGTGATCAGAAGGTCGTCCAGCAACCCGAGTTCATCGCGGTGCGTGGACGGACGATGATCATTGTGAACGAACCCGTAGAGATCGATCACCACGACGACCCGTTCTCGATCTACAACCTTCTGCAAGTCACCCGGGTCGAGTCACTCCCCCTCGAAACCGAAAACTCGGGCGAGGCCGGGCAGGCGGGCTGACACCTCACTCGCCGAAGCGACAGAACCCGTCGACGCAGCGAACACCTTTTGGCGGAGCCGGGCACCGACAGACGGGACCGGGACAGGACTCGAGCCCGCCGAGCTCGATGAAACGCTGCGAGAGCGCATCGAGGTGCTCTTGTGTCACCGTCCGTGGAAGCGCGTAGTAGCAGCCGCCGAGCCCGACGCCGCAGTGGCCGAAAACCAGATGGCAGCCGACGGCCGGGTCGCAAGCTCCTTCGGATCGGCTGACGAGAGCGGTGTAGACCTCGATGACCTCGTCGCACGTCGACATCTCGCTCGTGCAAATCGGTCCGCCGAACTCGTCCCAGAGCGGGATGCACCTCTCGCCGCGCGGGCAACCTCCGTCGACGCAGGGGCCGGGAGGCGGATCGGCGCATTCGCAGAGCGGGACGGGCTCATCGCCAGCGCGGAAGAGCCAGCTCAGGAGCGTGACCGCATCGGCGAGGTCGCGCACCGAGTCGCCGTTCGTGTCGCCGTTGGCGCGCACGCGGAGCCTCTCATCGGGGCACGTCTCGACGACCTTCGCGGGACAGCCGCTCTCGACCGGAGCCGGACCGCCGCTGAAGAGTCCGTTGAGGAGGTAGACGGCGTCGCTGAGGTCCCGTCGCTCGTCGCCGTTGACATCGCCGTTCTCGAGCACGGGGTCGCCCGGGCCCGGCCCCGCGTCACGCAGACGTGCGAGGGCCTGGACGATGAGCTCGGCGTCTTGAAACGTAACGCGAGGGTCATCGCAATGCGTGTCTCCGGTTCGCACGCCTTCCCAAGTGAAATCCCGCACCCGGCAGGGATCCGAGCTGCCACAGAGAGGATGGAGCCCCGTCTCGAGTCGCGGCTCGATCTCCTCGAGAAGACCGAAGAACGTCGCGACCTCGGCCTCGCTCAGGACGCGAGCCGGAAGCTCGCGAGAGATCAGACAGTTGTCGCTGTCGAAGTCCTCGATCGTCGGAATGCAGTCCTCGCCCCCGACGTCGATGTGGACCACCTCGTACACCGAAAGCCGGATCGAGTGCCCACGCGGAGCCTCGAAGAGGATGCTCGCCGCGGAGACCGTGTCGGGCTCCGGGCAGAATCCGAAGCCGGGGCCTTCGCGAAAGGAGAAGACGAGCTCGACGGGAGGATCGCGGTCCTGTGCCAACACGGCCGAAGAGCTCGACGTCACGACGGAACCGAAAACGCAGAGCATGCTGAGAGCGACACGAACGAACGAAGGCGGGCGAACCGGGGAGCGCGAACCGCGCATGAAATCGTCCTCCTCTGAGGCATGGGTCGGCTGCCCTGATGCTCCCACCGCCCGAGAACCCGGTCAAGCACCGCCCCAAGTCCCGCTCCCATCAGCATTTTTCTCCCCCAC
>CAYZGY010001300.1:0-1850 GCA_964478085.1 uncultured Planctomycetia bacterium | reverse complement strand
CTCTTCATCCTGTTCCGCGAAGCGATGTGGAAGGAAGAGATCGCGCAAGACAACGGTCGCGACCTCGTCGTCGAGCCGGTCGTCCACGGCTCCGACGTCGTCCTCGCTCGTAAGGACGGTGTGCTCGAGGTGCTCGATATCGAGACGAAGAAGATGCATGGCGTCCTTCGTCGCGGCAGCATCTACACCCTCACGAAGCGTCCGCTCGTGACGGCTCAGGGCGTCTACAGCGTCTGGAACGATGGAACCCTGGCATTCCTGCCAGTCGATCGAAAGCACGGACGTCCTCGCGCGAAGGTCGAGGTCTCGCTGCCAGGTCAGGAGCTCGGTCTCGCCTCGAGTCCGCTCTTCGCCCTCGAGAGCGGCGAGATCGCCGTCGCGACAGGCCGCAAGCAAATCGTCCTTTTCCACCCGACGACGCTCGCGGTCGTTCGTAAGGTTCCGATCCCGATCGAGGCTCACTACCTCTCGAGCCACTCTCCGAAGGCGCTCATCGCGGCCTCGAATTCGGGAGAGGTGATCGTCGTCGAGACGGCGAACGCCAAGATCATCTGGCGTCGATCGCTCAACATGACGCTCGAGCGTGCTCCCGAGCGCATCGGAGGTCCCGTGCTCGTGATGGCGACGAGCGGCGACCCGATCAAGAAGCGGCGTCTCCACGTCCTCGAGTCGGAGACCGGTGTCGACAAGATCCCCGCGATCAAGGTCGGCGAGGAAGACCATGTCGAGTTCGACGTCGAAGGCGGCGTCGTCTACGTGCTCAACGCGGACCGCGAGCTCGCGACACTCTCACCGGAGCTTCTCGCGGTCGGCAACGGCGGCGTCCTCCAGCACCGCAAGTTCCAGATCGAGATCACGCGCCTGCTCGCGCTCGGCGGAGCGCTCGGCGTCCTCCACCAGGAGGGCCGCAGCTTCCTCGCGCTCGACAGCAAGACGCTCGAGCCGCTCTGGGCCGCTCGCTCACCCGATCCGTACACGAGCCTCCATCCGACGAAGGAGCGCCTCGTGACGCTCTCGAGCGAAGGCGTCCTCAACTGCTACTTGAGGACGCGCACGGTGCCCGACGCACCTCTGCCGACCGACTCGGGGGCGCAGCCCGAGCCGACGCAGCCGCAGCCGGCGCAGCCGCAGCCGGCGCAGCCGCAGCCGGCGCCGACGCAACCGAAGTAACGCGACTGGGGCGATTCAGGAGCCCAGGATCTCCTGAATCAGCTGCGACACGCGCCCCGGATTCGCCTTCCCCTTCGACTCGCGCATGACTTGCCCGACGAGAAAGTTGATGCCGTTCTTCTTGCCGTCCTTGACGTCCTGAACGGGCCCCGGGTGCGCCTCGATGATCTTCTCGACCTGCTCGCGCAGGACCGAGTCGTCGCTGATCTGCTCGAGGCCGAGATCCTTGATGAGCTCCGCGACCGATTTGTCGGACTCGAAGAGCGCCTCGAAGAGGTCCTTCGACTTCTGCTTGTTGACGACGCCGTCCGCGACCGCCTTGACGAGGTCGACGAAGCGCTGCGGCTCGATGCCGAGACCGCCGATCGTCGTCTTGCGATCGTTTGCCGCCGCGTTGAGATCGTTGATGATCCAGTTCGCGAGGTTCTTCGCGGCGTCCTTGCCCCGTCCTTCGTAAAGCTTGAACGCCGAGTCGAAATACTCGCCGGCTTCGTGATCCTGGACGATGACCCCCACCTGGTACTCGCTGAGCCCGAGCTCCTTCTCGAGACGCGCCGCACGCGCGAGCGGCATCTCGGGAAGCTCCGCCTGGACCTGCGCGATCTCCTCCTCCGTGAACGTCAAGGGAGCGAGGTCGGGCTCGGGGAAGTAGCGGTAGTCGTGCGCCTCTTCCTTGCCGC
>CAYZGY010001299.1:0-1850 GCA_964478085.1 uncultured Planctomycetia bacterium | reverse complement strand
GAGCATCCCAATCCACATCTGCGGGCAGTCGACCCCCAACAACCACGAGTACAACGCACCTCACAACTCCCCAAATCTACGAAATTCGACGGCCGCCGGGCCCCATCAGGGGATCGGCGGCTTTTTTGACGGGTTTCTGTAAGACCCGACCGCGGCTCGAGTCTATGTTTCCCGTATGGCGAAGAGAACCGAATCCCACAGCTCGACAATATCTGCCGAGGACCTCGAAGCCCTTCTGCGGCAACACCTTCGGTGGCTGCGCGGCTGGCTCGGAGCGCGTCTGCGAGGCTCCCAGAGGCAGGAGGTCGACGACCTCTGCCAGGAGGTCCTCCTGCGCGCGATCCGCGGCGTCTCGGGCCTGAGGGATCCGGATCGCTTCCCCTCGTGGCTCTACGCGATCGCGAACAACGTCCTACGGGACTTCGTCCGCGACACGAGCCGCAAACGTCGCGAGGCCCGCGACTTCGAGGCCGAGCCCATCGACCCCCGCGACGAGCGCCCCTCGGCGGATCGTCACGAGGACCTCGAGTTGGCGCTCGAGGCCGTGCTCGACCTGCCCGAGCGTTACCGCGAACCGATGCTCCTGCGTCACGTCGACGATCTCTCGTACGAGGAGATCAGCGCAATTTTGCGCGTCTCCCCCAACGCGGTTCAGGTGCGCATCTCACGGGCACGCGATCGATTGAGAAAATCGGCCGTCTACCGGCGGCTTTACGAATCACCATCGACGAGCTCCTCGAACGAGGGCCGCGAGTCGGCCGAGATCATCGAGCTCGAGGCTCGGCGTCGTTCGTTCGACACGGACGAGACCGAGTCTCAGAAAACGAAACGCCCCTTAGAAAAATGAGAAGCTGCCAGAGCTGGGATCTTTGGATTTCGCGCTACGTCGACCGCGACCTCGCGGGCGACGAGAGGTCGGCGCTGCTCGCACACGTCGCGAAGTGCGCGCGTTGCCGTGAGCGCCTGCGTAAAGAGCGCAACGCCTCGGAGAGCCTGCGTGGTGCGCTCGGTGCGCCGGAGGGTAGCCTCTTCGATCTCGAGACCCGTATCGTCTCCTCGACGGCACCGCTCGTGGCCGAGTCGACCACGAGCGCGCCGCCGCGATCTCGCAGTCCGTTCGTCGCCGCCGTCGCAGCGGCCGTCTTCGCGCTCGCGGGCGTCAGCGCCATCGCGTTCTTCTACGGCGATCCCGGGGGTCAGAACATCGTCGATCGAAGTGCCCCTTCGGGTCCGAAGACGCCTCTCGAGGCCTTCCTCGAGAGCGACAGCTCGCCCCGCGTCGTCGAGCTTCGTCGCGATTCGCACGGCGTCGAGTCGGTCCCGCTTCGAAACGCGGACAAGGCACTCCACGTCGGTTTTACTTCAGAAGACAACTCTCAACTCGGCATCGAGACGCTGCGACGTCGCCGCGTCATCGTCGAGCCTACGTATTTGAATTCGGGTGTCGGCACGCGTTCGAGCCGGCCGCGATCGCGCCAACCGTCTGTCTCGGCCGGACAGGGACCGAGTTGGTCGATCGAGCTTGAACGCGTAGACACGAGGCTCGTTCGTTTCGCGAACGATCCTTGGTATTGATTCGTTCTCCAACCTTCAGAAACGCAGCACTCACGAGTATTCCGAATAGGAGTCTTTCGATATGAAACGCTCTCTCTTTGCACTCAGCACCGCTCTCCTCGTCGGACTTTCGACGAGCTCGGCGTCCGCCGCAGGCGGGTTCTTGGGCGTGCAGCTCGCTGACGAGATTCCCGAGGCAGTCCTCACGCACCTCGGTATCGACGGCGGAGCGATGATCCTCAACGTCGTGCCGAACACCGCGGCCGCGAAGGCCGGCCTTCAGCGTCACGATGTCA
>CAYZGY010001298.1:0-1855 GCA_964478085.1 uncultured Planctomycetia bacterium | reverse complement strand
ACCGCCCGCTTCGATCGAGTTCCGAGGCCGGCTTCTTCGCGATCTCTTTACGCTCTGCGATCTTGATGCGCTCCGTCGTCGGATCGAGACGACCGCTGTTGAAGCGCCCTTTGATGTTGCCGAGGAAGCTCGGCGCGTTTCTCCCTTCGAGCTGGATGGTGGGTCATCCCGGTAGACGACGCCGCGCCGCGCGTGCAGGGTTCTTTTCGCGAAAAAAATGTCTCGGGGTCGGGAGCCTGCGTAAGAGAATATCCCGAGACGGAATTCCGCGAGTGGCCCGAGAGGACAAGGCTTGATCGGTCGACTTCCCCTTCTTCGCTGCCTCGTGCTCTCAGCGATCGCGATCTGCGCGAGCGCCTGCACTTCCGAGGAGCCCGAAGAGATCGAGCCCGTCGTCGTTCTCGACCTCGACACCCATTCGCTCGCCGGTCTTCGACTCGGAGGGAAGCACGAGCTGTTCAGCGTGAAAGAGCTCTCCCGCTACGGAATCACTCCGAGACTTTCCAGCGATCCCGACGAGCGCACGTACGACTGCGATCGGCGCTCGTTCCAGATCGAGTGCACGACGGACACCGTGCTCTGGTTCCAGGTTCGCTGGAACGACCCCTGGGCCGGGTGGGAAGGTGGAGTCCCCGTGTCGCACGAGCCGTTCCAGGGCCGGGTGCTGCACCGCGGCGAGCCGATCGATCTCAACGCGCAGACGACCGAGGCTTGGTTTCTGGATCGCTTTGGTGAGCCGTATTGGCGCGACGTCGATGAGAAGGGGGAGGTTATTCTGTTTTATCTCTTCGGAAGCATCGAGTGGCAGGTCGAGTTCTCGCCACGTGGCACGCTTCGAACGATCGGCGGGAACACGGAGCCGCTGATGCTCGACCCGGAGCAGAGGCGGGCGTATCGTGTCACCAAAGCGCTTTCGGAATGATCGTCAGGCAGTGACGATTTCGGAGAGTCCGCCCGAGCTGTCGGCGAACGACTCGACCGGCACCCCGACTCGACCGGCACCCCGACTCGATCGAGCAGCGTGACGTAAAGGTTCGCGAGCGGCGTCTTCTCGTCGAGCTCGGGCGAATCGGCCGCTTGGACGCCGAATCGACTTTTTCAACGGTCTGATAGACGCGACCGAGACGGTGTGCTCGACGGCCTCCTTGCCGCGTTCCCCCTTCGGGTTCGGTCCCGCTACTTTCTTGGGCCGCGGGCTTCCGGGTTCTCGTCGCCACCAACCGTTCTGAGGATCTTCCAAGCCGAGGGACTGCTTGGCGTTCGCGATCCACCTTCTCTTCTTCTCTTGGTTGCTGATGAAGCGTCAGCGACGCTCTCGAGCTCTCTTCAGGACGAGGCAGGCCTTCAACGGGACCGCCAACGGGACCGCAAACGGGATCCTGAGGATTCGAAGCAGGCGTGAAGCGAGGCCGATGACGACCGTTGGTGCTTCCGTTGCGAGGAGGTGGAAGCGTGATGAGGCCATCACGCTCGATGCGAAGCATCGCGACGCGACATGTCTTTGAGCCGGCCGTCCGGGCGTAGCCAGCGGAGCTCCCGGCAAACCTCACGCGAAAGCTGCGCGCGATTTCTTTGCGGTTCCGCCGACGTCAAGTCGCGGATCCACGCGATCTCGTCTGAAGTCAAAAGCCGTCCGCAGTAACGAGGACTCTCTTGCTCGTCGGCTGGCATGACGAGACGATAGCGAGCGTGACGATTTGTGTTCGGCTATTTTGTACGGAAAACCGCGAAACTCCGGCCTAAGACCGGTTATCTTCTCGGTTTCTGTCCCGGTTTCTGTCCCGGTTTCTGTCCCGGTTTCCACTCATCTCGAACCTCGAGTCGCGTCTCCGTTTCACCCAAGCTCGAAACCGAC
>CAYZGY010001297.1:0-1857 GCA_964478085.1 uncultured Planctomycetia bacterium | reverse complement strand
CACGCCCGGCGCCCACCCCCCCCCCGCCGAACAATTCCCGCCAGGGTATAAGCGAGACGATTCGACTTTTTCAACGGGCTGATAGCGACGCTACGCCTTGAGCGTATCGTCATGCCGCGAGAAGCTCGGCGGCAAGTCCGCGCGGCGCACGTTATCCAGCGCTGCGCGGGCGCCCGCGAACTTGTCGGCGTCGTTGTCTTCCCACTCGATCGACAGCGCGCCGTCGAAGCCCGCTCGATTGAGCTCGACGATGATCTCCTCGGTGTTGATCGCGTCCCGCGCGCTTCCAGGCGTCACGAAGTTCCAACCGTTGAAGCGGTGCCCCATCGGCCGGTGACCTCCGAGTCGTCCGGCACGGCAGTACTGCTCCATCACCTGTACGCCTTTGATGTGCGCGCAGTGGATGTGATCGCCGTACTCGCGAATGAACTCGACACCCGACACGTTCTGCCACTCCATGTGCGAACAGTCGACGTTGAACCCCGCGACGCCCTCGTAACCCGCTCGCTGCATCGTCGCGAGATAATCGCCCGCCGATTCGATGTCGCCCATCGCGCGCTCGGACGGATGACATTCGAGATCGAGCGTGATCCCGAGCTCCTTGCAAAGATCGAGCACCGGAGCGAAACGTTCGACGATGAGCTCGAGCGCGACGTCGCGTGGATCCGCGATGTCGAATCCCCCGATCGAGCTCGGCGGCGGCGGAAACTCGAACCAGTGCGACCACGCGTTCGCGGGTGAGCCCGTGAACGTCGAGAGCGGCACGATGCGATCCTGCAATCGCCCGAGGTGCCCTGCGAGTCGCGCGCTCGCGAGCATCGAGTCGAGCGCTTGCTTCTGAATCAAGGTCGCGACCTCGTCGGGAACGAAGAAAGGATCGGTGCGCGGAGGCTCGTGACTCGCACGCCAAGCTTTGTACGCCTCGACCGCTTCTCCGCCGACGAACTGGAGTGTCTTCGCGTTCGGCTCATCGCCGAGCGCCTGACCAGAAAGGTGCGTCGCGATCGAGAAGATCTCGAGACCTTGGGCACGCGCCTTGCCGACGCGCTCCTCGGCGTACGCGGCTGCTCCGGCGTCGTCGACACAGCGATCGAGCTCGAGCTCCCAACACGCCTCCTCCCATCCGTCGAACCCCGACTCGCCGAGAAACGCGATCCACTGGTCGTAATCTACGTCGCCGAATTGGCCTCGAACGAGCCCGATCTGGTGGTAGGAGCCCTTTCCGCTGCGATGATCTTTCGTTTGCTGGTGACCCACGATCCGACTCCTTTCGGGACTGCGAGAGAGAAAAAAAACACCCGGTGATTACCCTGATAGCTTAACAGTCGGGCAGCCCGGGGCGATGTTACCGGTGATCCCGAAGTAGGCGTAGTGACCGCGCGACTTCGCGCCCAGTATTCGTTGCTGCTGCGCAATCGGGTCATGACGGTGGAGACGGCACCACTGACCAAGGGACCGAACGGTCCTGCTGAAGCGGCTCTTGGCCGTCTTCCGGTGGAGACGAAGGGGCCTCCCAGGTTCCTGGGGAACCCCGGTGCATTCATGCCCTGTTCTCTGACCCCGGAGGGGTCGCCAGACCTCACCTTGACGGCCCGGACGATGCGGCCTTCCAGTACAGACACACTGTCGGCCCCCTCGGCTTGCTTTCTTTCGAGGCTCTGATGGCACGGCCTGAATACTCGCTGTCTACGCTTCGCAGCCTCGGTTACCCTCGACCACGCAAGACTCGCTTCCGGCTGGTGGTTAGCCTTCGCCGGGCGGGATTCGACCCGCCGGGTTCCTACGAAAGGTTTCAGGTCACTTCCAACCTCCTTTCCCGAGCTTGGCCTGGCGCACGCCCGTTGAACAAGTACTTCG
>CAYZGY010001296.1:0-1860 GCA_964478085.1 uncultured Planctomycetia bacterium | reverse complement strand
GATCACGTCGAAGGCACCGGTTTGGCGCAGAAACTGCTCGAGCTTCGTCTGGGCTTGCGCACGCAGCGGAATCCCGCGACGCTCGAGCTCCGCCTTCAGTGTAACGCGAGCGACCTCGGGTTCGGGAGTCTCGACTTCTACCTCGAAGCCTTCGTCGCCCCCCGGAAAGGTCACGTGGTCAAGCTCGACGAGGAGATCACCGAGCTGACGGCGCTCCCGACGCGTGTGGAGCATGCCGAGGTAGCGCAGCTCGATGTCCGGAAACCGCTTGGTCATCGCGAGAGCCGCGGGAGTCCCCGAATCGATCAAGGCTCGAGCATCCGAATGCGCGGCGTCGAAGATCTCGCCAGAAATCTCGCTCTCGACCTCGACGGAATCGAAGAAACCGGGCCGCTCGGGATCCTCAAAGCCGGCCTTGAACCCGAGAACGAGTCGGCTGTCCTGGAATCGGCGCACGCGAAAGATCGCGCCGCCGCGTGCGATCTCGAGATCGGCGCTGTCGAAGTAGTGGTTCTCCTGAAGGACGGTGTCGAGCATCTCGCCGAAGCTCGGATCTTTCGTCAGCGCGTCGTACTCCTCTTGCGACGCGAGTCGCAACTTGAGCTCCTGTTCGCGAGGTTCAGCCATCCTGTGAATCCTCGTCCGGGTGCAAATCGAAGTCACGCAGCCAGTCGTCGACGGCCCGCCCCCCGCCGCTCGCGGCCTTGTCGTCTGCGACCTCGGAGCGATCCGTCGACCGATTCGCGGCTCGTGCACGCTCGCTCGATGCGGGCTCCTCGAGCTCCCGGGCGAACTTCTCCGACGAGAGGTGCTGCACGCCGAGCGAGCTCATCGGCCCGGCGATGTCGGTGAGGTCCGACGTCACCACCCAGACAGAGTCACGCGCGGCACGTTCCCGACAGCGATCGAGGATGACGTCGTCGGCCGACTTGGGCGGTCGCGAGAACTCGACCTCGAAGCCGCCTTCTCGCACCGATCCCGAAGGCAAGCCGCTCTGCCCGTCCCAGATGATCACGACTCGAACACTCGAGGCGCGTGCGCGCTGAAAGCAGCGCACACCCGCCGCGAGCTCCGCGCGGGCCCGGTCGAGCTCGCCGTCTCGGATCGACTCCGGGTACGAGCGGTGAACGAGGTTGTAGCCGTCGACGAGATACGTGATCAACAGGCGGTCTTCACTCGCCGAGCTCGTGGACTCGGACGCCGTAGTAGCCGGTCGACAGGTACGTCTTGTCGTCTCGGACGACGACGTGGGGATTCGTCGGATCGGAGATGTCGACGAGCCCGTCGTCGTTGGCATCCGCCGCGTCGTCACAGTCGGGCTGGCGCCCGCCGGTGAAGAGCGCGTTCAGGATGAACGAAGGGTCGCTGATGTTGACGACACCATCAGCATTCGCGTCACCTCGAAGGAAAGCGACGCTACTCTGTGCCGACAGATCGGTCGCGACGACAAGGATCAAGAGAAGGGACGGGATCCGCAGACGAGACATCAGAACCTCCGTCTTTTCTGCTGGCTGCGATATGGCCCGATGCCTGAGAGTTGACGGTGTCTTGCCGAAGATCTACCGTACGGGAAGGCTGGCGAAAGTCCAAGAAAACCCCCGTTCCAATGACGAAACCCACGACTCCGATACCTCGGCCGGTCGACATCGCCGTCGGAATTATCGTGCGGGACGGCCGCGTTCTCCTCGCACGGCGCCCCGACGACGCGCACCTCGGCGGGACGTGGGAGTTTCCTGGCGGGAAGGTGCGTCCCGGTGAGCCGCTGGAAGCCGCGCTCGAACGCGAGCTCGAGGAGGAGATCGGAGTCGGCGCGGCTCGCGGTCGGCTGCTCCATCTCGAAGAGTTTCGCTATCCGGATCG
>CAYZGY010001295.1:0-1868 GCA_964478085.1 uncultured Planctomycetia bacterium | reverse complement strand
GCCATCTCGCGGATGATCCGCTGCGCGATCGAGTCGACATCGAGCCCGCACTCCTCGAGCAGCTTCTCGCGCGCACCGAAGGTGACGAAGCGGTCCGGCACGCCGAAGCGCGAGATGCGCTCGAACCGGATGCCTTCGTCCGCCAGCGCCTCGATCACGCCCGAACCGAAGCCGCCCGGAAGCGCGCCCTCTTCGAGCGTGTAGAGCACGCGGTGCTTCTTGGCGAGCTCGCGAAGCAGCTCCACGTCGAGCGGCTTCGCGAAGCGCGCGTTGACGATCGTCGGGGAGATGCCCGCTTCGCGCAGCTGCGGCAGCGCGAGGTAGGCAGACTCGACCATCGAGCCGTACGCGAAGAGCGCGACGTCCTCGCCTTCGACGAGGATCTCGCCCTGGCCGATCTTGAGGACGGGGTCCTTCGAGAGCGGCAGCTCGGGCACGTTCGCCTTCGGGTAACGGATCGCGACGGGCTGCGTCGTCTGGTCGACGGCGAGCTGGAACATGCGAACGAACTCGTCCGCGTCGCGCGGCGCCATGAGGATGCCGTTCGGGATGCAGCGCATGTACGAGATGTCGAAGACGCCGTGGTGCGTCCAGCCGTCCTCGCCGGTGAGCCCGGCGCGATCGAGGCAGAAGATCACCGAGTTCTCTTGGATGCAGACGTCGTGGATGTACTGATCGTAGGCGCGCTGCAGGAAGGTCGAGTAGACCGCGTAGACGGGGCGCATGCCGCCGTAGGAGAGTCCCGAGGCGAAGCCGCCACCGTGCTGCTCGCAGATGCCGACGTCGAAGTAGCGATCGGGGAACTCCTCGGAGAACTTCACGAGGCCGGTTCCGTCGGGCATGCCCGCGGTGATCGCGCAGATGCGGCGATCCTTGCGAGCGACGTCGAGGAGAGTCTGCGTGAAGAGCGACGAGTAGCTCGGTCGCTTCTTCGGGGCGCTCGATCCGTTCGAGGAAGCTTCCGACTTCGCCGGAGCCGGTGCGGGCGCGGGCGCGGGCTCGTCCTTCGGCAGGAATCCCTTCCCCGCGTGGTACTTGATCGGATCGGCCTCGGCCTCGGCGTAGCCCTTGCCCTTCGTCGTGTCGAGGTGAAGGAGGACGGGCTCCTTGACGGTCTTGAGATCCTCGAAGAGGCGGATGAGCCCCGGCAGATCGTGACCATTGACCGGACCGTAGTACTTGTAGCCGAGCTCTTGAAAGAGCGTGCCTGGAACGACGTTGTGTCGCAGGCGATCGTGGAGATCGTGGAGGACGTCCTCGATGTGCTTGCCGACGATCGGAATGCGTGAGAGCAGCGAGCGCAGCTCGGCCTTGAGGTCGTTGTAGACCGGCTTCGTCCGGACCGTCGTCAGGTACTTCGAGAGCGCGCCGACGGCCTTGTTGATCGACATGTTGTTGTCGTTGAGGATCACGAGAAGGTTCTCGCGATTCTCGCCGCCGTGGTTGAGCGCCTCGAAGGTCATGCCGCTCGCGGCGGCCGAGTCGCCGACGATGGCGATCGACTTCGCATCGCGGTCCATCAAGCGATCGGCCGTGCCGACGCCGAGGGCGAGCGAGCACGCGGTGCCGGCGTGACCCGCGTCGAAGAGGTCGAAGATGCTCTCCTTGTGATTCGTGAAGCCACAGATGCCGCCGTAGGTGCGGATCTCGTGAAAGCGATCACGCCGCCCCGTGATGAGCTTGAACGGGTAGGACTGGTGACTGGTGGCCCAGACGACGCGGTCGCGCGGCAGGTCGAAGACCTTGGCGAGGGCGAGCGTCATCTCGACGGCCCCGAGGTTCGAGCCGACGTGGCCGCCGTTCTTGTCGATGACTTCGAGGATGCGCTGACGGATCTCCGTCGCGAGCTGCTCGAGCTCCTCGAGGGA
>CAYZGY010001294.1:0-1870 GCA_964478085.1 uncultured Planctomycetia bacterium | reverse complement strand
CCGCGCGACGGTAGGAGACCAAGCTCGGCGAGCCGTCATCCTCGACGACGAGAATCACGTGAATCGTCGGCGACCTCGGCGCGCGCGCTCCGATCTTCGGTACGGTGAACGATGTGTCGCTGCCACGATCCGCGCTCAGCGTGACCGGCTGTCGGAGCGTTCCCGCCTCTCGATAAACGAACCACGAATGTCGAAGCTCGTCTCCGTCCGGGTCCGTCGAGCCTTCGGCGCTCAGCCGAACGGTCTCCCCGGGTTTCGCGCTGATCTCGATGACCTTCTTCGATCGATCGCCGCTCAGAACAGCGAGGGGATTGTGATTCGCCTTCGAGAAATCATCGGCGACGCACCAGTCCATGCGCGCTGCGAAGTCGTGCTGAAAATGTCGACGCCAACGCCAGATCGTCGCTTGGTGCGAGGTATGCGTTCGACCGTCCTTCCCATCGATCACGACCGTGTCACGACTCGAGGCGCTCTCGGTCCAGATCGCCGCAGACTCGGCATACGAACGCCGACGCGCGTAGCGCCCGGCCCAACCTCCGTACGCGGGGCTGTTCGTCCAGCCGAGCCCGTTCTCGACGAGCCCGAGAAACGAGGGCGTGTCCCCCTCCATGATGTACGCGACCTTCGGATAGAGCGCGCCGAGAGGACCGTGCCCGCGAATGATGTTCTCCTCGAGCCACGGATGGTCGACGAGCTCGAAATCGACCCCCGGGCCGTTCCGGTAGTGACGATCTCCCGCGATGCCCGTCCACGTCGCCTGGTAATAATCGCGATGATCCTGTGAGCTCGGCGAAACGATGTAAAAGACATTCGGAAACTGCGTCCGAATCCAGCGTCCGGCGTCGTCCTGATCCGAGATCGTGTAGACGCGAATCTTGCGCGAGATGCGATCGAGGTCATCCGCCGGCAGCGCTTCACGCGCGTCGAGGAGGGTCTGCGCGAGCGTGTTCACTCCACCCCAGACGCTGACCCAAAGCGGTCTCGGGTCGTCTTTCCGCATCGCGGCGAGGAGCAGCTTCGACCCCGCGGTCGACTTCCCCTTTCCCACCGCAGCCATTCCGTACTTCGGCTGCCCCGTGGCCGTCACCGCGAGCAGGCTCTCCTTCGACGGGTGGCCCTTCGCGTGCTTCGAGAGGTTCGAGAGAACCATGCCGTACGCATCGAGCTGTCGCCGGATGAGGTCCTCGCGCGTCCGTCCTCGCAGCCACGTCGAGGTCGTCGCGACGAGGCCTTCGACGTCGTACTCGTTCGCGTAGACGAGGAATCGAACCATCGACTCCTCATCGTCGGGCTCGTTCGAGATGTCGGTGAGCACGAAGACGCGGGACTTCTCGACCCCGAGAGTCATCGTGCCCGACAAGAACAGAACCACGACGATCCACGCAAATGTACGTACAGGATCCCAGTGAGACATGGCGAGCCTCGGCTCCTTCTTCGATCGACTTCAGCTCCTCGTCATTCCGATTCATCACGATACGGCACTCAGCTCGAAGAGCACAACAAGCGAAACGCCCCACAAGAGCCCTTCCGTTTCCCGACTTGCCTTTTTTTCGCTCCTCGGGCCGAATTTACTCGTGGATCCTGATCGCTTTCGATGACTGGCAGACCTCTTCGCCGAGGCTCTCGAGCTCGAGCCTGGCGCTCGTGAGTCGTTCGTCGCGGAACGCTGTGCCGCTGAGGAAGGCCGAGACGACGAAGGGCTCGCGCGTCGCCTGCGCGAGCATGCTCGAGGTACACGATCGTGAATCCGTCGACGAGGAGGACGGCGACTCACGCTCGAGCAAGCTCGAGAACGTCGTCGAACGCGCCGTCGACGAATCGCGCGAGCATCCGCAGATTCCCGGATTCGAGATCGTGGGCTGCCTCGGAG
>CAYZGY010001293.1:0-1871 GCA_964478085.1 uncultured Planctomycetia bacterium | reverse complement strand
GCCGTCTCGCGATCGGCCTTCGGTCGTTGTCGCTTGGAAAGGTCGAGTCGCCAGAAAGTCTGCGTCGCCCCATCGCCGCTGTCCCCGCCGACAACGTACGCGAAGTCGCCGACGAGAGCCCCCGTCGCCGCCGTGACCGGTCGCGGAAGTGACGGCAATTCGCGCGCGCTCGCTTCAGACTCCTCCGGATAGACGAGCTTCGTCGCAACCTCGGCCTTCCCCTCCGGTCCGACGCGCAAGACGAAGACTCGATCGGAGAGACCCTTCTTCGAGGTGATCGTCTTCGTCGCTTCGTCACGCGTGTGCGACTGACTCTCTCCACCGACGCAGAGCACGCCGCCCGGCGTCGAGAACGAGACCCCGTAGCCGACCGGCTCGGGAAGCTTGACGCTCGCGATTGACCACGCCGACTTCGGCGCTCCTCCCTCGTCCTTTCCGAGCACGAAGATGCGATCGTGGTATACCTTCGGCGATCGCCAGCCATCTTTCGTCGGATGCCAAGGCACTCCGTCGGGAAAGTTCGCTCCGCCCGCGACGATGAGCGTGTCCTTGTGGACTCCGGCAAAAGGTCCGGCAAAACCGTGCTCGTCGGGGAGATCGGGAAGCGTCTTCCAAGCGACACCCGGCTCCGACGCTTCGACGCCGGGCTTCAGAACCTCTCCCTCCTCGCCCGTCGCACTTCGCTGACTCACGCCGAAGACGACGAAGCCGATGACGACGCCCACGGTGAGAACACTGCCCAAGATTCGATAATTCCTGCGAAGAAGACCCATCTCGCGCTCGTCTCGCCAAACCCTCATAGAACGGAACTCGGACCGCAGATCTCCCAATCAAGCCGATTTACGTCGCCTTGGCAAGAGTCGCAGCGGCTTTTCGCGCGGAGGGCTCAGGGTCCGCAGGGTCGAAAGTCGACGATGGAAGCGAAGGAACGAACCGAGGAGATCGACGTGAAAGTTTTCTGGACCATCCTCGTCTGCGGAACCGTGGTCTACCTGGCCTGGTCCGCACAGCGGCCCGAGAGCGCCGAGGCCGAGGCATCGCGCTCCGACGCAGAGAACGCGACGCTTCGCCTGCTCGAGCCCGACGTCTGGCTCGTCGACCTGCTCCTCGGAGCCTCCTTCGACCACTTTCCTGCCGACGAGCAGAACCTTCGGGAGTCGACCGTTCTCGCCGCGCGATCGGGCGACATCGAAGACGCTCTCGGCGACCTCGAAGAGCTCGTCGAGCTCAATCCGTGCGCGCCGGAGTACTACGTCGCGCAAGGACTCTGCTGGGACGCCCTCGGCAACGTCTCGAACGCCGATCGTCACTTCGGCTTCGCCAGCGACGCCGGAGCGCCGGCCGATCTCGTTCGCTGTCTTTCGGAGCGGCGCGCGAACGGCTACGCTGGGCCTCCATGCGAGATGCCTCCCTCCCCCTGATCGAGATTTGTGTCGAGTCGGCCGATGGCGCCGGCCGAGCCGCCGAAGCCGGCGCCGACCGCGTCGAGCTTTGCTCCGGACTCGCCGAAGGCGGCGTCACGCCGAGCATCGGCGCGATCGAACGCGCTGCTCAACAGTGTGGCGAGACCCAGGTGTTCGTCATCGTCCGACCGCGAGGAGGGGACTTCGTCTACTCGGACGCCGAGCTCGACGTCATGGTTCGCGACATCGCCGCGGCAAAGAAGGCCGGCGCGAACGGCATCGTCAGCGGTGCGCTTCGTCCCGACGGACGCGTCGACCTCGAACGCACGCGCGCTCTCGTCGAGGCGAGCCGACCGCAACCCTTCACCTTTCACCGCGCGTTCGACATGTGCGACGCCCCTGGTCGTGCTCTCGACGAGCTCGTCGCCCTCGGCGTCGATCATGTACTCACGTCCGGACAGGCGGCGA
>CAYZGY010001292.1:0-1878 GCA_964478085.1 uncultured Planctomycetia bacterium | reverse complement strand
GCGGCGGATGGGAGTTACGTCATAACGCGAACGTGCCAGGGAAAAACTGCACCCGTGCAAATACCGAGACTGGCGAAGGACCGGTTGGTAATCACGACCAACTTCGACCGCGTATTGGAGAGCGTGTTCGAATCTGTCGGTGCACCGTTCCAGCAGATCGTCCTGGGGGCGCGTCCTGGGCCGATCGGTGGTGCTCTCTACGAGGGGAAACGGTTCCTTCTGAAGATCCATGGCGACTTCGCCGACGCGCAGGATCGCGTTCTGCTCAAGAACGAGTACAGGAGTGCATACGGTGCGGCGGATGAAGATCAGGTGGACTGTCGACGCCGGTTGAAAGGCGCGCATATCCGCGAGCCACGGAGACCTCGGGAGAAATCGCGGATTCGTCGATGAACTTCCGGTGCTGAGGGAGAAGCTCATGGTCGCCAGAGCTGGTCTGTTGTAGAGTCATGAGTGAATTCCAACCGCTTTTTGAAGCCCGGTTCCTGCGCCGGGCTTTCGTTCTGATGGGGACGAACGAGGATCACGCGACGTCGGGTTGTGCGGCTCGAGAAGAGTACGCCTGGTCCTCATTCGGCGGGTCGAGACCGAGAGCTTCTGCGAGCCGGAGAACGTCCGCCATCGACCAAGCGAGTCGACCCGCGAACTCCTCTGGGTAGGAGATGTCGCCACGGCGAAGAACTCGACGGATTCGTTCTTCCGTGAGGCGGGAATCGGGATTGATTTCGCGCAACAGGCGCAAGACGGCCCGGGTACTAAGCATTCGAACCTCCCTTGGGTTGGGGCCACCGCGGTGGTGACCTTCACCTGGGAATAGTTCGTTCGCGAACTTTAGAAGTTCGCGGAAGACGAAAGCTCAGCCCACGACGTAAGGTCTTTCCCTTACGAGACTTTCGGGAACTTAGGGAATCCGACGCGAACTTACTCTGGTTCGCGAGCGCTCAATCGTTCGATCTGAGAGTGACTGTTGATGCTGATCGATCGAATCGAACCCAGTGAGCCCTCCACCGCTTCGCTCGATCCTTGACGTCGGCACTCGAATGGGCCGTCGGCTTTCGGAGGTTGGAGGAGAATCGTTCGATGATCTCGCCTTCGGTCAACTCAGAGTAGATCTGACGATTCCGCCCTCTCGACTTCACCTGAGTCCCATCGAACTGCTCAGACCCACTTAGATCATCGCCAGTCGCAAGAACCGTGAGGCCTTCCGAATCGCTCTCGGCAAGCACAAGATCCAAGTTCTTGGCGATTGTCTTCACGGCTACGACCTCGCCGTTCGCGGACTCGGCGAGTACCAGGAGTAACCCCCACGCTACGGTCCCGCGCTTGACGATCGCGATCTCTCCCTGGTCGTCGATGAGTGCAAGGTCGCCATCGGAGTTCTTACCGAACGGGGCACTCGGTGAATGGGAGACCGACTGACTCGGAGAATCCTGTTGTGATCCAGTAATCCCCTCACGAATCCGCTCAACCCCCTTGAGAGCGTCCCTCGTCGGGACTTGAAGATTGTGGATAGTGTACGGCAGCCCTTCACGGGCATGCCGCACTTGCCGAGCAGCGCCACGTCTCGCGGCGGAAGCCGAATCGGAGTCCATCGGTTTGCAGGCCTCCGCCCATTCACGACGCAGTTTGTCCATGGCGCCTCTGAGCACGCACGCTCGAGTGAAGCCCGGTGCGACCCCTGGTGCAACTCCTTGAAGTTCGCGATGCTCCAGTCGTGACGCCGCGTGCGCGAGTGCCTGTCCAACTCCTTCGAACCAAGACTGTGCGGCAGCGAGGTGCTCGTCCGAAACCACACCGTCCCTTGAAAACGACGCCACTGATAGCCGCAGAGTCGAAGGTGCAGAGGAGGAGATGGCACGGGCTGTTTTGTCGAGGCTC
>CAYZGY010001291.1:1325-1880 GCA_964478085.1 uncultured Planctomycetia bacterium | reverse complement strand
ACGCGACCGATCTGTCGATCGACGAGTACAACGCGCGCTGGTGGAAGTACGTCAAGGAGTTCCAAGGCATCGTGCCGCCGAGCCCGCGCGGCGAAGAGTACTGCGACGCGGCGTCGAAGACGCACATCAACAACGACCCGGCGCAGTACTACGACTACGCGATCTCGTTCATCCTGCTGCACCAGTTCCACGCCCACATCTCGAAGAACATCCTCAAGGCCGACCCGCGCAACACGAACTACTACGGCAACAAGGAAGTCGGCAACTTCCTGCGCGGGATCCTGCGGCTTGGCGCCACGAAGGACTGGCGAGAGGTGCTCCAAGAGTCGATCGGCGAGGACGTGAGCGCAAATGCGATCCTCGAGTACTTCGCCCCTTTGCTGTCGCACCTGCGCAAAGAGAACGAAGGACGCACGCACACACTGGGAGACGTGTAGTCGTTCGACCCACTCCAGCCGTCACCACAGACCGTCCACCAGCTCTTCCCCAACCTACGCTCGGGCTTTTCGCGAGCCGCTTCCTGCGGCTCGCGTAACGCCCGAGCTTCGCGGCGAG
>CAYZGY010001291.1:0-1315 GCA_964478085.1 uncultured Planctomycetia bacterium | reverse complement strand
CGCGCGGGGTTTTGCGCGCCCCGGTGCGGGGGGCGGGGGAAACGCCCTTGCTGCGCGGCGAGTCGCCGCGACGTGACGTCATCTCGTCATCCGGCAATCCGCGACGCTCACCTCGCCCGTGATGCTTATCACGAAGCGTGGCCCGGACGTTCTCAATCCTCTTCCAACAGCCGCGCGAGGTTTTTCCCGTAACTCGATCCCGACAGCGCTTCGATCTGCTTCTCGAGCTGCGCTCGGTCGATGAAATTCATGTAGTACGCGACCTCTTCGATCGCCGCGACCATCTGCCCCTGTCGCTCCTCGATCGCTTGGATGAAGTTCGCGGCTTGGTGGAGGGACTCGTGGGTCCCGGTGTCGAGCCAAGCGTAACCTCGTCCGAGCATCTCGACGTGGAGATTGCCGCGCTCGAGGTACGCACGGTTAACGTCCGTGATTTCGAGCTCGCCGCGACCCGACGGTTTCATCGTCTTGGTGACCTCGACGACGTCGTTGTCGTAGAAGTAGAGACCGGTGACCGCGTAGTTCGACTGGGGTTCAGCGGGCTTCTCCTCGAGCGAGTTCGCGCGGCCGTCCTTGTCGAACGCGACGACGCCGTAGCGTTCCGGATCGCGGACTCGGTACGCGAAGACCGTCGCGCCCTTCGTGCGCTGCGCGGCGCGAAGCAGCACGTCGCCGAAGCCGTGGCCGTAAAAGATGTTGTCGCCGAGCGCGAGAGCTACGGTGTCGTCGCCGATGAACTCCTCGCCGATGAGGAAGGCTTGCGCGATTCCTCCGGGGCGCGGCTGCGCGGCGTACTCGATCGAGAGGCCGACTTGGCTTCCGTCGCCGAGGAGTCGCCGGAACGCGTCCTGCTCGTGCGGCGTCGTGATCACGAGGATCTCGCGAATCCCCGCGAGCATCAGCGTCGAGAGCGGATGGTAGATCATCGGCTTGTCGTAGACGGGCATGAGCTGCTTGCTCACCGCGATCGTCAAGGGGTGGAGCCGTGTGCCCGTTCCGCCTGCCAGAATGATACCCTTCATCTCTTCATTTCCTTCCTTCGCGTTCCTACGCGAGGTTCCAACGCTTTCGCAGAATCCACTCGAGCGAGAGGAGAGCGAGAAGGCCGATCGCCAGGGCCGTAGTGTAGTCGATCGCGGCGCTCGTCGTGGTGATTTCTCGCGTGCGCTGATCCTGTCGAAGGTGCTCGAAGACTCGGTCGCCCTGCGAGATTTCTACGAGTGCGCCGCTCGAGCGCGTCGCGACCTCGCGAAGCAGTTCGCGGTCGGCGGCAAAGTCGAGCAGCTCGCGTCGCGCGCGGCTCGCGACAGCGAAC
>CAYZGY010001290.1:0-1880 GCA_964478085.1 uncultured Planctomycetia bacterium | reverse complement strand
CTTGCTGGGCGCCACCTTCGTCTCCCGCTTCGTGGCTCCCGGCCGCTGTCCGCAGCCCCGGGTCCCCGCGCTCGCCCGCGACCGCGTCGGCGCCCCCCTCGCGCGGGGCGACCTGCTCCTCGAGCGCTCGCACCGTCGGGTTCGAGACACGACTGTAGACGAAGTCCTCGCTCTCGCCGTTGAGCGCAGCACGGAGCGAGGCGCTGTCGGGAAACGTGAACAGCGCCGTGCGAGAGATCGGCGGCGACGCTGCGCCGTGATTCTTCTCACGATCGTCACCGCGATGTTGGACGTCGGTGTCTCGCGCCATCGATTGCGCTGAAGGGCCTTCCGTAACTACGCGCCTAACGTCGACGCGTCCCGGAGCCGGACGCCTTCTTCGGGTTCTTCCTCCGGAGCCGAATCTCGTCGATGTAGAAGTCGAAGTTCTTGCCCCTCGGGAACTGGAAGATCAGCGACTTCACGCGATTGATATCCGCGTTGGCTTGCGACTGGAACTCCGAGATGTCGAGACGCATGTAAGCCCAACCCACCTGCTTTCCGAGCTTGATCGGCTTCTGGAGAACCGGCACGGCCCTGCCGCCACCACGGGGCGGGGTTCTCAGAGCTTGCCCCTTCTTCTTCGTCGCGTCCGCCTTCAGGATGACCTCGGCCTTGGAAGGCGTGCGAACGCGCACCCAGAACTCGAGGTACTGGTACGAGCCCCAGTTCTCCGGAACTGACTGGATCTTGAGCTGACCGGCCTGCCCCGGGACACTCTGCCAGTGAAGGCAGTTCGTGCCGTTGACGAGCAGCTTCTTGTCGGTGACTGCGGTCTTGCCGTACTTCTTCGAGTACCGACGAGGGTTTGGGTAGTTGAAGTTCTCGAGGACATGGAAGAGCAGCTTGTCGAGATCCTTGTGAGCCGCGGCCATCTTCGGGCCGATCGGCGTGTTCGCGTAGCGGCGCATCGCGCCGAGCAGCTCGTCGTACGCCTCGTTGTTGAGGTTGAGCTGGCGCATCTTCCCGACCTTGAGGAGGATCAGTCCCCCCTTGCAGGCCGAACCCCACGCCTTGACGAGCGCCTTGTCCTCCTTCGACTTCGCGCCACGCTCCGCGCTCCTGAACTTCTTGGCGGCGTCTTTGAAATCGTTTTCCTCGAAGAGCCCTTTGCCCTCGGTGAACAGCTTCTGATACTTCTCGCTCTTGAATTCGGGTTCCTTCGCGGCGGTCTTGCCGGCAGCGTCGCCATCCGCCTGCGCCAGAACGAAAGTCGGCCCGAAACAGATCGTCAGACCCAAAACCGCGACCGGCAACAGCGAAACGAGGGAGCTCTGAACTCTCGAGGACGACATCTCTGATCTCCGTGATTACCGCCGCGGCGGCGTGCCGCGATCGCGGTCTACTCTAAGCGAAGGGAGAGCGTCTTTCGAGTTCTGGATGCGGTTCTCAGAGGCTATTTCTCAGCTCTTTTCGAAGACCCCGAGGATCGAGATCCCGAGCGGGAACGGATTGACCTTGTCGAGGAGCGACGAGATCGGCACGGCGAGCTCGCTGTAGGCCTTGAGCTGCCCCGCGGGGAGGGTCGGACGCCGAAGCAGCTTGCCGTTGAGCCACCAGCCGAGGATCCCGAGGGGATTGAAGTGCTTGACCGCCGTGAGCTCTAGCCCACTCTCGCGAGAGAGCATCTCGAAGTCCTGGCGACCGTAGCGACGGAAGTGCGAAAGATTGCGATCGATGTCGCAAAAGAGCCACTGGTGCGCCGGAACGAGAATCAGGGCTCGGCCACCCGGTGCGAGCAGGCGGGCGAAGTTTCGCATCGCGCCGATGTGATCCTCGATGTGCTCGAGCACGTTGCTGCAGACGATCCGGTCGTAGGACGCGTCGCTCGCCGCGTCGTT
>CAYZGY010001289.1:0-1881 GCA_964478085.1 uncultured Planctomycetia bacterium | reverse complement strand
GTGGAAGGGCCTCGCCGCCGTGCTGCCGTGTTCCGTGCCCGTGCGCTCGAGCGTCAGGACGGCGCAGATCTCGCCATCGATGCTCATCGGTACCGAAGCGATGACCCCCGCGCCGAAGTCCTTCTGCAGCGCGGCGTGCTCTTTCGTGATGCGGAAGTCCGCGCCGGAGGCCGTCGAGGACTCGGGGTAGAGGACGGTCGCCTTCTGATCGTAGGCCTCGTCCTGCGCGCGCTCGATCGCGCGCGTCAGGTTCGTTTTCTTTCCGAAGTTGGCGCTGTGCGACATCGCCTGGAGCACCGAGCGCTTGCGCTTGATGATGCCGAGGCTGACGCGCTCGCAATGGAGGCGAGTGGCGAGCTCCGTGACGAGTGCTGTCGCGGCAGCCTGGTAGCGCTCCTCGCCGAGAGCCGTCGCGACGACATCGAAGACGGCCTTGAGCTCGAGCTTCTCCGCCTGGGACGAACGGGACTTTTTGGAGCTCGGCTCCGAGTTCTCCGCGGTCGCCGCGCTTCCGTTGCCGTTCGCGGGCCCTGCCGATCGAGCGAGGAGACCTTCGAGCCAGGCCGAGCCGTTCGAGAGCTTGCCGACGATGTCGTTGATCTGCTCCTCTTCACGCGCGCCGACGTCAAGAGCGACGACGCCGTGGAGCCGATCGTGGACCTGGAGCGGGAAGGCGACGTGGTAGCCGCTCTTGCCATCGTCCGAGCCGTCCGGCGAGAGGTCACGTTTGACGACGAGGCTGCGACGCTCCGAGAGCGCCTTCTCGGCCGATTGACCGAGCTCCTTGCCGATCGATTTCTTGCCTTGGGGCCACGTCGCGACGGGGGCGAAGCGGCCGCCCTCGGGCGAGCCCAGAACGACGACGGCGTCGGAGACTCCGTCGACGAGTCGGCACTGCATCGCGAGCCAGCCACGACAGAACTCTTCGGGAGTCTTCGCGGCGGCGATCGCCTCCCAGATGCCCTCGCTGTCTCCCTCGGGCGAATGCGCGGGGTGCTGATCCATGCGTCGGATTCTGCCTCGGAACGGGTGTGAAATTTCGGGGGGAAACGATTCGGTGAGCGGTCATCGACTCGGCCGCTCGGCCGTACCACGGAGGTTCGACAACTCCGTCGTTCCGGGTCGGTAGCAAGGCCCGAAACGGCTGTACGAGAACGATTTTCGGAAGTGGGGAATGAAAGATTCTCCTAGCGGAGTCACCTCTGAGTCAAGTGAGGTCGGCGTTTATCCACAGGCTTATGCGATTTTCCGAGCCGTTTGGGGGTCAAATTCGTCTCGACGGCGATTTGTCTTACGACGGGAGGGGCCCTTCGCGTCCTTTCCGCGCCGAATCGCGTTATCGGACGAAGCCCTCTGTTCGGGTTTCGACAGAGCGCGGGTACGTGTCGTCCGGACGAACGGTTCACCTGCGAACGATTTGACGGAGAAGTTGAGAAAGATCAGGGATTTACGGGGTATAAACGGATCTGAAATCTGTCGGAGGGTCCGTTCTTGACTGCCGCCTCGTCGGCCGGGACGATCTCACGTCGGACTCGTCCGAGGCCGTCGTGCGGACCGCCCATCCGGGCGTGGATCATTCCGCGCAGCCAACCAGGATTCTCGCATGATTCAGAAAGCTCTCGATGCAGGTCCGGAGGCTCCGAAGCCTCCAAAAGTACCCGCGGATCGTTCCGGCGCCGGTGGAGCCGGCTCCGGCTCGCCGGACTCCGGATCCTTGGGCTCCGAAGACTTTCACCAAGAGGCGAAGCGCCCCCGATCCAAGTGGGTCTGGGTCGTCGTCGCGGTCGGCCTCGCCCCCCTCGGTTTCGGCGCGAATGCCAAGATCCGCGGTGGTCTCCGCGCCGACGATCTGGACGGGCAGGGCCGCCTCGGACGCGAAGG
>CAYZGY010001288.1:0-1882 GCA_964478085.1 uncultured Planctomycetia bacterium | reverse complement strand
GCCGCGAGTGAGGCTCGCGGCGGTTGTCGTAACTTCAGGTGTAGTAATGGTGCCAGAGGTGGGACTCGAACCCACACTTGGGTAACCAAACCAGATTTTGAATCTAGCGCGTCTGCCAATTCCGCCACTCTGGCACGAGGGGGATCTTGGCAGTCTACGGCGGGGGGGCTGAAAATCAAGGGCTCTCGAAGACTCGGTCGGAATCGTTCGAGTCTGCGAGAGCCCTCGTTCTTTTCGTGCAGGTGATCAGAGGCCGCGTCCGGGGCCGCTGGCGCCCGGCTTGTGCGGACCCTGGTGTGCTCTCGGCGCGCCGAGGATGATCTGGCCGATCAGCGCCTGGCGGAGGTCCATGCCGTGTCTGAGTAGCGGGCTCGGGATGAGGTCCGGTCCGCCGACCGCACCGGCGCGTGGGCCGGACGCTCTCGGGAGCTGATCCATGCCGAGATCGGCCGCTGCGTCCGAGAGATTCATCTCTCCGTAGATGTCAGGGCGCTCGCCAGCGGCGCGCGGAGTGGCGACGGAGCTTTTTACGCGCTCGGTGCGGACATGCTCCGTGCGAACGTGCTCCGTCCTCGGGTGGACGACCTGGCTGAGCGCGTTCGACTCGTCGACCGCCTCGGGAGCGCTCGGCGCGAGCGGGTCGTCTCCGAGCACCGATCGCGACAAGGCTCGATCTCGTGCGGAGTCAGGAGCTTGGGCGAGTGGGACGTTCGGACGACGCGAGCTACGACGACGCTGCGATGGTGCCGGTGGGGGCGGCGGACCCGCGCGTCGAGTGTCGTCGACGACGTCTTCCCATTCGAGCGCGTACTGGTTCTCGAGCGGCGACGTTCTCGATGGCGACGTCTTCGCCGGAGCGCGATCGTCCATCGGTGGACGCCGCCCGACCGAGTCGTCCTTGAGTCCACGCTCCCCGCCGAGGTCGTCGTCACCGAGGAACGAATCTTCGGTGTCGGAGCCGTCGTCGTAGACCTCCTCGTCTCTTGAGCTCGCGGCGCCACCGGGGACGGGAGGCGTCGGGCGGGAGGCCGTCGCCGGTCGTTCGTTCTCACGACGGAGCTGCTCGAGCTGCTGCACTCCGGAACTCGGTGGTTTCGGAGTGCCTCCGGACTCTCCACGGCGCTTTTCCATCCACGCGCTGATCACCTGCTTCGCCGTCGCCAGAGCGACGAAGACGAGGAAGATGATCAGCTGGATCCATTCGCCTTTTTCGGGCATTACGGCTGCGCTCCACCGCTCGAGGTCTCACCCTCGTCCGTGTTGCCGGCGAGGCTTCGGCGCATCTGCGTGTCCGCTTGGACGTTTCGCAGGTTGTAGTAATCCATGATGCCGAGGTTGCCGCCCTTGAAGGCCTCGGCGATCGCCTTCGGGATGTCGGCTTCGGCGAGGATAACCTGCGCGTGGTTTTCCTTTCCGAGCGCCTCCATCTCCTGTGCTCGCGCGACTGCTCGGGCGCGCTGCGCTTCGGCTTCCGCCTGGGCGCGTCGCTTCTCGGCCTCGGCCTGGTTCGCCATGAGGACGGCACCGATGTTCTCGCCGACGTCCATGTCCGCGATATCGATCGAGACGATCTCGTACGCCGTTCCTGCATCGAGACCCGCGTTGAGCACCTCCTGCGAGATCTTGCGCGGGTTCGCGAGCACATCCTTGTGATTCGCCGACTGACCGATGGACGAGACGATTCCTTCACCGACGCGAGCGATGACCGTCTCCTCGGTCGCACCACCGACGAGGCGCTCGAGGTTCGTACGCACCGTCACGCGTGCGCGACAGCGGAGCTGGATTCCGTTCATCGCGACGGCGTCGATCGTCGACTTGCCCTGCGAGGGGCTCGGGCAGTCGATGACCTTCGGGTGCACGCTCGTGCGCACCGCGTCGAGCA
>CAYZGY010001287.1:0-1882 GCA_964478085.1 uncultured Planctomycetia bacterium | reverse complement strand
GTGAGTGCGTGAGTGAGTGCGTGAGTGAGTGCGTGAGTGAGTGCGTGAGTGAGTGCGTGAGTGAGTGGCCCGGCGTCGAGATGACGTCAGTTTCGCTGGCGCGTGCGGTGGAGGGGACCCGATTTAGCCACGGCGGGCCAACTTGCGATAGACGCGGACTTCCTCCAGAGCGTGGAAGGTGACGAGAAGGGAGCCGTTCGCTGCGTAACGGAGGAACAGTGAGCGATACATCTCCTCTTCGTCCGGCCAGGGAAAAGCGAAGATCACGTCGAAGTCGTCGATGTCGACGTCCACCTCGTCGAGCGAGTTCATGCCCGAGAGAAACGTCGTTCGACCACCCGACTCGAAGAGCTCGGTGCGCGTGAACTCCTCGGGGATGAAGTCGCCCTCGAAGATCTCGGCTTCTCGACCGTGCGCGGAGAGGAGCTCCCGAGAGCTCTCGATGAAGCGCGAGTCGATCTCGATGCCGCAGGACTCGAAGCCGAGAAAGTCGGCGAGGCCCGTGACGACGCCGAAGCCGCTTCCCCACTCGCAGAATCGTCGCGCGTGCTCGTCGAGCTGACGGACAGCGAGCAGGTGGCTGTAGACGAACGGATAGTCGCTCGGGAAGAAGCCGAAGCGTCGGTCCTTTTCCGACCCCGAGAAGAACGCCTCGATCTCCTTGTCCGCATCAGCGAGAAACGCGAGCACGTCGTCCGGGAGCGCCTCATCCGCGGGCGATATCGAGATCGTCTCGAGGTGCGCGGTGTGCTCCTCGTCGTCAAAAAGGCTCAGCTCGATCTCGTCGTCCACAGAAGTCTACCAGCAGTTCCGTGCTTCCTCGCAGCGTAACGCATCGCGCGTCGGACACGGAGGAGATTCCCCGGTGGTCGGGCTTCGGTTACGATTCGTCGCCATGGACGTCGCGCTCGAGGTTCTTCGCCAGCTCGTTCACTACTCCTGCCACTTCCTTGTTCCGTGGGGCTTCGCGAAGCTGTTCTGGAGCGAAAGCTGGAAAAATGCCGGTTGGGTTCTGATGGCGACGATGCTCATCGACCTCGACCACCTTCTCGCCGACCCGATCTTCGACCCGAATCGCTGCAGCATCGGATTTCATCCGCTCCACACGGGCTGGGCGGCCTTGGGGTACGTCGTTCTCCTGTGTCTTCCCTCGTGGACCTGTCGCGTTGTCGCGGTCGGCTGTCTTTGGCACCTCGCGACCGACTGGATCGATTGTCTTCTGATGGCAAGGGCCGCGTGAGGCTCGACCCAGGCGCAGGATTCTTGCGGTATCGAGACTCTTTCGGCGTTACCGATGGCCCGCGTCTCTCCTTCTTGAACGAATGGCCCCGTTGTTCCCCCGACCCGAGAAGAAGACGAATCGTGATGACACGCAGGATCCTATCGACTGCCGCTCTCGGCTTGCTCGTCACCCAGCTCGCAGTCGCGCAGGAGATCGAGTGGAGCTTCTATCCGGATCGCCAAGAGTTCGGGCGGATCTTTCGCGCGGACGAGAATCTGCTCACGATCGGCAAGAAGGAGGCCCGTGACGAGAACTTCGTCACGCTCGTCGGTTCTCGTGGAGTGGTCCTGCGAGCGCACGATCGACTGTCGAGAACGGAAACGACATCCGGAACGCGATACTCGCCCCGGAGGATGAGCTCGTCCTTCTCGAGAGTGAGGGGCCGGGCGACGACTTTCTCGTGACGGGCACCCGCAACAATTTCCCTCCCGAACGAGGACGAAACGCCCCGACGCACGCGTTCTGGGTTGAGCTCGAGCGCAGCACCACCACGATACCGCAAGCGCGCCCAGATGCTCCGGAACCCACGAAAAAACAGAACCCACGAAAAAACCCCTCAGGCGTCGATTCCTGAGGGGTGTGTTCTGGTGGAGGATAGGG
>CAYZGY010001286.1:0-1885 GCA_964478085.1 uncultured Planctomycetia bacterium | reverse complement strand
TCCTCGACGCGATCGGACAAAAACGCGAGGCGCTCGAGCGCGTCGACGCGGCACTCGAGGGCTACGAAGAGATCGGACCGCTCGAAGCCCGCCTCCTGAGCCGCCGCGGGATGTTCCTTCTCTTCCTCGCCGAGAATGAAGAGGCCTCGAAGACACTCGATCGAGCCCTCGAGGTGGCCGAAAGTCTGGGCGACCGTGATCTCCAAGCGACCTGCCTGCAGCTCACGGGATCGAACGCGTACCTGCAAGGCCGATACGATGAGGCTCTCGGGCATCTGGAGCGCTCGCTCTTCCTCAGGAGGGAGCTCCAGGACGACTACCGCGCGGGTTCACTCGAATCGAACATCGGGCTCATCCAGTTCGATCGAGGATTGCTCTCCGCCGCCGAGGTGCGCTTTCAAAGCTCGCTCAAGTGCTTCCGGCGCATCGGCGTTCGCACCGGGGAGGCGACGAACCTCGTCAATCTCGGGCTCGTGTTCACACACACGGGGCATTTCGAGCGCGCCCTCGACTACATCGGTCAATCGCTCGAGATCCGACGAGAGCTCGGCAGTGTCCGCGAGATCGGCACCGACCTCGGAAATCTGGCCGAGGTGTGGATTCGCGTCGGTCTTCCAGAACGAGCGGTTCCGCTTCTCGACGAGGCGATCGAGATCGCAGAACGCGTCGAGAATTACCTCTCGCTCGCGATCAACGAAAGCCGCCGAGCGACCGTCGATCTCGCTCGCGGTGATCTCGACGCCGCGAACGCACGATTCGAGAGATCGAAGGAGCTCGTCGATCGAGTCGGTGGAAGCTCGCAACGCGTCAGCGTCTCGATCGCGCTCGCACGGCGACATCTTCACAGCACGGCACCGGAAGAGGCCCTCGAAGTTGCCGAGAGCGCCCTCGCGCTCGCCGGCATGGCCCAGATGCGAAAGGCCGCCGTCGAGTGTGAAGCTCTGCGCGCTCGTGCGCTGCTCGACATCGGTCGTCCTGCCGATGCCGACGAAGCCTCGAGAGCGGCCATCGCTGCCCTCGAAGAGCTCCCCGGTTGGCTCGATATCTCGCAGGAGGTCTGGTTCACGCACTACTGCGTGCTGCATGCGCTGCGCGCCCGCGGCCACTCCGACGAGCTTCCCGACGATGCGCTCCGTGCCGCCCACGACGCGTTGACGAAAAAATCGGCGGCGCTCCAAGACGGCGAGATTCGCCGTGGCTTCCTCGAGAATATCCCGGTCCACGGAGAGATCGAGCGCTGTTACCGCGAGCTCCAGGAAATCACGCGGCAGGAGGTCGTGCAGCGCGAGCGGTCTTTCTACGATATCGCCAAGAACCTCTCGTCGATCCTCGAGATTGACCCGCTTCTCGATCGGCTCCTCGAGCTGGCGATCTCGACGACTCACGCCGAGAAGGGACTCATTCTCCTGCGGGAATCGAACGGCATCCTGACGACGAGGGCTGCGCACGGCATGGCGCTCGAGTCGGTCGAAGACGCCGCGGAGATCTGTCAGAGCGTCATCGACGACGTCGCTTCGGGAGGGGAACCCGTCCTCGCGACCGACGCGAGCTCCGACGACCGCTTTCGGGCACGCCGGAGCATCATATCGTTTCAAATTCGCACGTTGATATGCGTTCCCCTGACCGTGCGCGACGAGGTGCTCGGCGCGGTGTACGTCGACGGCCGGGGCGCCGAGAGCTTCTCCGGAGAAGATCTCGAGTACCTCGTCTCCTTCGCGCAGCTCGCCGCGATCGCTGTCGACAACGCCCGTCTTCTCGGCAAGCTCCGAACGGAGAACCGCAACCTCCGGCGTGAAGTCGCGACGCGATACCAGTTCGAGAATCTCGTGTGCCAGAGCGCAGCGATGGAGCAGCTCGCCCACGTGCTCGATAAGATCGCGGACAC
>CAYZGY010001285.1:658-1886 GCA_964478085.1 uncultured Planctomycetia bacterium | reverse complement strand
TTCCCGAAAGCCCCCTCAAAAATCAGTTCGGGAAAGCGCCTTCGCCCGAACAATCCAGCGGATCGTCGTCCGTCGGATCGTCGCCCGGCGTCGGGAACGGAGCCGGGGGCTCTTCGCCGAAGACGAAGAGGTAGTTGAGGAGGTAGACCGGGTCCGAGACGTTGAGGGCGCCGTTGTCGTCGGCGTCGCACGCGTCGAAGCACGGCGCGGGGAACTCACCGAGGAACATGGTGCCTACCATCGCCGCCGCGTCCGCGATGTTGACTCGCTCGTTGAAGTTGCAGTCGCCGCGAATGAAGGGCAGGTCCGCCTGAACACAGATCTGGCAGTTGCCGAAGTTCGGGGTCTGCTCGAAGAAGTCGATCGAGACGAGGTTGTCCGTCGCGACACGACCGCGACCGTCGAGGCCGTCCTTGAAGTTGACCTCGAGGCAGGTGTCGTCCTCGGCGTTCTCGTTGATCGTGTAGTCGACGCAGAAGAGGCGGCTGAAGCCGTCCGTCGCCGGGAGGCGGCGGCCGTCGTGCGCGGCCTCGAGGTCGATCAGCATACCGACGATCATCTCGCAGCCGTCGCCGTCACCAGCGTCGTTGTCGGCGTGGAGCTGGAAGAACTCGGCGTTGACGGCCGAGATCGCGCCGTTGTCGAGGCTGACCGAGTTCTCGTCACACGTCAGGTTGCAGTCGTACTCGACCGACATCGAGAAGCCCTGGATCTTGCCACCGGCCGGGGCGGGATCCTGGTAGTAGTAGCAGAGCGTGACGGTCTCGCCGGGACGACCCTCGGCCGTCGGGATGTTGCCCTGCTCGTCTTCCGGTCCGCCACAGAGGAACGTGGGGCCTTCGGCGTTCGGGTTACAGGTCAGCGTACCGTTCTCGAGCTGGAGGCCGCCGGCCTGGTTGAACGACTCGCCGCCCGAGACGATGATGTTGTCGAGGATCGGACCGCCGTCGACGCGCGCGTGACGATCGTCGACGAGCGCGAGCGCGACGTCCTGGCGGAAGCCGGGGCAGATGCAGCGCAGGTCCATCGTCGCGACGACCTGATCGTCACCGGCGGGGATCGAGTCCGGTCCCTGACCGTCGGCATCGATGACGGCCGAGAAGATGAGGAACGCATCCTCGACGCGACTGACGACGAGCTCGGCGCCCGAGAGAACCGCGCTCGCCGTGACGCCCTCGCCACGAGCCTTACGCTCGTCCCACTCGACGACCATCACGAGTCCCTGGAT
>CAYZGY010001285.1:0-648 GCA_964478085.1 uncultured Planctomycetia bacterium | reverse complement strand
GCAAATCGACCTTCGTCACCTGGTTCTCGTCTGCTTCCGACGTGCCCACGGCAAGCTTCTTGGCCTGACCGTAGACATTTCCCGACGTCAGCACTGAAGCGATCAGTCCGACGCACACGATCCATGAGCACGTTCTGCGTAGCATTCTTACGGTCTCTCGACGATTACCCATAACGGGGCTACCCATTTCCTTTTCGCGACGGGCCACGACACCTGAATAGGCTTGCGACCTTCCGCGAGAAATCAAACCTTCTGCGAGAAATCAAACCTTCCGCGAAGACACCACGGCCGAACCTCCTGATTGATAAAAACCAGTGACAAGGCTCAGCCCGTCGAGTCCTCGACGGAACGTCTCTGCGCTTGCTTCTTGTAAGACCCGTACGGCTTGTAAACCCCCGCACGGATCAGACCCATTTGGTCAGATCGGAACTCGCGTCCTCGGACTCGAAGAATTCTGCGCTCTTCGGAATCCTCGTGGGCACCATGTCCAATTCGGAGGCAATTTTAGATAGGGCCTCCGGCCATTGCAATCGAAGCGTGCGCTCCCGAAACCTTTTTCGAAGACGAAGCTTCGGGAAAGGGCGAAGATCTCCCTGACAGATCCATAACCTGCTCCGAGAGGTGCTCGTCTCAGCAGATTCCTGGCCC
>CAYZGY010001284.1:0-1886 GCA_964478085.1 uncultured Planctomycetia bacterium | reverse complement strand
ACCGCGATGCAGATGGCAGCTCAGCTGCCGGGCTGACCGCGATGCAGATGGCAGCCCAGCTGCCGGGCTGACCGCGATGCAGATGGCAGCCCAGCTGCCGGGCTGACCGCGATGCAGATGGCAGCTCAGCTGCCGGGCAGATCGCGATGCAGATGGCAGCTCAGCTGCCGGGCTGACCGCGATGCAGATGGCAGCTCAGCTGCCGGGGGTCGCCTTGATGAGCTTGCCGGCGTTGAACTCGAAGACCTGCTGCTGTGGGATCAGCTCCGCGAAGACCTTGCGCGTGTAGACCCAGCGATCCGACTCGAGGATGCGCTGGAGCGGCAAGTGAACGGTCGGGATCTCGGTCTCGAGCCAGCGTGGGGGGCCGAGCGCTGCGTAGATCTGCTCCTTCGTCATGCCGACCGCGACGTCGCCGGCGACGATGCGCATTCCGATCGCGTCGTTCGCAGGCGTGAGTGCGCGGACCGAGGCGCTGTCTGCCGTCAGGTACTTCTCGATGAACTGCTCGACGCCCGTCGTCGACGTGTCGAAGAGACCGTCTTGCGGATACATCGAGACCTTCAGGTGGTTGACGACCAGGTCGACGCGCCGAGCGGTGTAGTGCTCGATGCTCGCGGGCGAGCCGAGGCGAACCGAGATCGGCTCGTTCAGGTCGTTCGCCGACTTGAGGTAGACATTCTCGCCGCGGAGGTTCACCCGGACGTAACGCGTCTGAGCGATGTCCTTCGTCCAGACGGGGACGCCGGCGGACGGGACGGTGTAACACGACGCGCACAGCGGTACGATCGCGCACAACACGAGGTGCGTGGCTTTCGGCATCTCTCACTCCTTATCTTTTCTTGCGACTCACACAAGAGTCGACGAGAGAACTACATACGCCGTCCCCGGGGAGAAGTCAATCTCCCGATAAGGTGCGATCTACGCCCCCCCTACAGATCGTGCCAGTGTCGCGCCAAGCCACACTCCGAGCACTCCGAGAGCCAATTGGCCGAACGCGTTCGCGCAGGCAAGGCCGTGAGATCCGGTGCGCAGGAGGGCGAATGTCTCGCTGCCAAAGGCGGAGAAGGTCGTGAAGCCGCCGAGCAGGCCGGCGATGAGGAAGTAGCGCAGGTTCGTCTCGCTCTCTCCGCGCGACTCGAGCCAGACGACGACAAAGCCGATCGCGAAGCAGCCGATCAGATTGACCAGGAAGGTCGCGAGGGGAAAGCTTGCCGGGATGAACGACCCCTCGGCGTCGCGTTTCGCCGTCCAGAGCGAAACGCCGTAGCGGGCCGAGGCGCCGAGTCCGCCTCCGAGGGCGACGAGCAAGAGTCGAAGCATGGGGGTCGTTCCTTTCGGCCGTCAGTTCTCGTCGTCGAGGAGACGCCTTGATTCCGTCTCCCAGACCACGTTCTCGATGCGCGGGGCGAGCGAGCTCAGGCCGTACTGCCAGAAGATGCCCCCGACGACGATGAAGCACGCCGCGAACAGGACCGCAGCAAGCCAGAAGACGATCCAGACGGACCAGATGAAAACCGGGGCGGCGCCCGAGAACGCGATCGCGACCTTGATGACCGCGTAGATCACGTACGCGCACACCGCGATGAGCGCGAAGCGCATCGATCGATCACTGAAGACCGGGAAGAACTCCGCGACCACTGGCCGTTCGGGATCTCGTTTCCACTGGAGGAACTTGACGAGCGGATACGAGAGAGTCAGCAGCAGCGACTCGTTGATGAAGACCTCGCTGATCCGAAAGGTGTGGTGGCCGCTGAAGTGGAAAACGATCTCCGCGAGCAGCGAGACGGCGAGCGTCACGTAGACGAAGCGGAGCCAAGTCGCGTCTTCGAAGACTTCGTGACAGTCGAGGCAGAGAAGAGCGTTCTTCGGTTCTGCGTTGCCGC
>CAYZGY010001283.1:0-1890 GCA_964478085.1 uncultured Planctomycetia bacterium | reverse complement strand
GGATCTCGATGATCGGCTCGTAGGCCTTCTGCGTACCTTCGTAGCAGTTTCCGGAGTAGATCTCCATGTTCTACATATAAATAAAAAAAAAAAACTCCTCGAGGAGGCGCGACTTTCCCGCGCCCATCTCGCCACTGAGGACGAGGAGATGCGGACCGTGCTTGTCGTCGCTCGCGGGGACGGCTGCGTCGTGGTCGTGATCGTTGTCGTCGTCGAGACCGCTCGGTTCAGGGGCCTCTTCACCCGACGGTGTCGAAACCTCGCCCTCGACCGTGCCCTCGATTTCCGATGACTCTTCGGAAGGATCGCCGTCCTCTCGCGCCTCCTCGTTCTCGCCCTCTCCGTCGTCCTTGCCGCTGTTCGGGAAGAACACGAGCTCGTGGAAGCGTTTGAGGAGAGACATCTCCTTCTTGCGCCCGACGAGCTTCGAGGTGTGGAAGTAGCTTTCGCGCGTCTCTTCCGTCTCGAGCTCGAAGTCGTACTCCGAGTTCTTGTTGATGAACTGGATGACCTCTTTCGCGCTCTGGAACCGATCTTCGGGGTTCTCTTCGATCAGGCGAAGAATGATGTCCCGGAGAAACTCCGGGTGCTTCTTCATGTTGACCTCGAAGAGATCCGAGCGGCGCGTCGGTGCTCCGCCTCCGCCCGCGTCGCCGAAGGCTCCCGCGATGTCCTGGTAGAAGGGAAGGTCGCGGTTGACGATCTGGAAGACCGTCACGCCGAGCGAATAGAGATCGGCTCGCTTGTCCGGATTGAGCCCGTTGAGCATCTCCGGAGCGAGGTAGTTGAGCGTTCCCTTGATCGCAAAGCTGAACGACCCCGTGATCTTCTCGGCGAGACCGAAGTCGATGAGCTTGACGACGGGCTTCGACGTCCGCGAGGCGACCGTCGAGTTGAGCGCGGTCTCGTCGATCTCGACCTTCGATCCGTCTTGAAGACCGATCGTCTTGCGTCGCGTGACGAGGATGTTGTCCGGCTTGATGTCGAAGTGAACGTAGCCCTGCGAGTGGATGTACTCGAGCGCTCGACAGACCTGCACGATGATCTCGACGATCTCCGCGTAGTTGACGAACTCCGTCATCGCGTAGAGGTCGAGTCCCTTGATGAACTCGGAGACGATGAAGTAGTCGTTCGTCCCTTCGATGCGACCGAAGTTGTAGACGCGCGCGAGATTCGGGTGCCGCAGACGCGTCAGCGCCTCGTACTCACCCTTCGCCCAGACGTCCTGATCCTCGAGGTTTTCCGACACGAGAATCTTGAGCGCCACCTTGACGTTCTTGGCGACGCGATCCTCGCACAGGTAGACGCTCCCCATGGCGCCGGCCCCGAGCTTGCGAAGGACGCTATACCGATTGTTGATAAGGTCGTTTGGCTGAAATTCCCGCATGATCGCAGGTCGAGACCCTCTGCCCACGGCGAGACCGCCACCCCATCCGGCCCACGCAAAAGACGCGGACACCCCGTCGGTTCGCCGAAGAAGGCTACCCCGATCTTCAAGAACCGGCAACTGCTGTAGAGCCATGCTACGTCGCCCTAACAGCCCGTTGAAGAAGTCGATTCGGCGTCCAAGCGGCCGATTCGTTCGAACTCTTCGTCGCTGAAACCCGCCAATGCCTAAGCGTCGACATTCAGAACACTTGAGCCGGCACGCAAAGGGCGAGAGTAGGAGGGATTCCTCGCTCACGTTCCGAGAACAGGTCGAGGAAAGGCGTAGTTCGACCGGCGACGGCTGCTTGCCTGCGCGCCTCTGCTGGTCGGGGTGAATCGATCGCAGCGCAGCGCAGACCGAAGCCCCCTGCTGGTCGGGGTGAATCGATCGCAGCGCAGCGCAGATCGAGAGATACTCTCTCGGGATTCAAGCAGGATTCTTGGGATTTCGCAAACCGACCT
>CAYZGY010001282.1:0-1891 GCA_964478085.1 uncultured Planctomycetia bacterium | reverse complement strand
GTGGCCAAGGCCGTCGAGATCGGCGTGGCCGATCCGGAGCGCATCGGGAAGACTCTCGAGAAAGTCGAGCGCGCGAACGGAGTTGTAAGTCTGCACGCCGAAGATGCTCTGGAGACGCAACTCGGCCTGCGTGCTGTAGAATCCCCAGCGCTCGGGTGTGTCCATCTCCGGCCGCGACTTTGCGTAGCGATGCGCCAGCTGATACGAAAGCTGCTGACTGTCCGCGTAGCCGAGCATGTCGTAGATGAACGTCACGCAGCCCATGCGCGCGAGTTGCGCGCAGCGAGCGAGCTTCGGGAAGCGTCCCGATGCGGCGTGCTTCTCCTGCCCGTCGCGAATCAGCTGCTCGATCTTCTTGCCGTGGTCCTGGTGACGTCCCCCGTGCCCGTGTGGCGAGAGAACCGCAGGACACTTGCCCGCCGACTCGGCGGGACGGAAGAGGAGCCCGGTGACAAAGTGCCCCGGGTAGCTCTCGAAGTGCACCTTCTCGACGGTGAATCCGTCCCGCACGACCTTTCCGTAGATCTTCGCGTTGAGCGGAGTCGCCCGTGGCATCGGCCAGAGTCCGGTCGCGACGAGCACGCGACGACGGAGCTTCTTCGATCGAGTTTTCCACGCGTCGAGCGTCTCAGGCACGAGAAAGGGATGGTAGCCGTTGAGGTCCTTCGGCGGCTGGAGGCGACGGTCCTTCGGAAGCTCCCCCTCGGGAAGCACTCGTGGCGCCTGCGCGTCCACGACCGCCGTGGCAACCGAGAGACCGAGCAAGCCCGCGACGAAAAACGAGCACACGAGGAAACGAACGCGCGATGCGCTGCCAGGATCTACGATCATCGTCTCTGAGACCTTTATCCGATTAGCCGATGAGCTCCGCGATCGGGTGACTCGCGGTCACCTCGTCTTGGACCTCTTGTGGAAGATTCGTCTGAACACGCACCTCGGGAAGATCGAGCAGCGCGTGCAAGATCGTCGCCCGCACTTGTGCGCTCGAAATCGGCGTCGACGTCGGCGCGCTCCCGGTCTTGTCGGACTGCCCGATGACCTGGCCCATCTCGAAGCCACCGCCGACGAAAACGATCGGGCAGAGATGGCCCCAGTGGTCCCGTCCACCGTTCTTGTTGATCTTCGGCGTACGGCCGAACTCGCCCGTAATGACGAGGAGGATCTTCTCGCTGAGCCCCCGCGCGTCGACGTCCTCGATGAACGCCGAGACAGCCTTGTCGACCGCGGGCGTGAGCGAGTCGAGCCCGTCGCGCATCGTGAACTCCTTGCCGCCGCCGTGCATGTCCCAGCCGCCACAGGTGACCGTGACGAAGCGCGAACCAGCCTCGGCGAGGCGTCGTGCCATCAGGAGCTGGTGCCCGAGTGCGATCGGCGAGAACATCTTCGCGTACTCGTTGCGATTCTTCGCGCCGTCGGTCGGCTCCATCGACCCCGTGTCGTAGCGAGCGACCGTCGCCGGGTCTTCCTTCGAGACGTCGAACGCTTCGCGGACTCCGCGCAAGAGGACGTCGAAGGCCTGCTCGCGGAATCGATCCGCCACGACGAGCGTTTCGCCCGACGTCGAAGACTCGACCTCACGTCGAAGCCGGTCGAGACGTTCGAGGAGATGCCGGCGGTCTCCGAAACGACGCTTGTCGATGCGGAGCTCCATGTTGTCGACGATCTCGGCTCCCGCGCTCGGGTCGAGCGGCTTGTAGCTTCCCGGCAAAGATCCTACTTGCGACACGCGACTGCGCGCGTGGTAGAGCTTCTTGTACTGCTCACCGACCGACGACGGCGTTACGAGCACGTTGCTCGGCAGGCCCGTCGACGGGTTGGAGAGCCCCGCGACGCGCGCGTAGAGCGATCCCATCATCGCCTTCGTCACGTTGCCCCCCGCCATCACGTGCTT
>CAYZGY010001281.1:0-1895 GCA_964478085.1 uncultured Planctomycetia bacterium | reverse complement strand
GGCCTCGTGCGTGTAGGGTCGGTGGGCTCCCGTGGTGAACTCCTCGACGGGGGGACGAGCTTTCGAGAGGATGATCTCGAAGAGACCGGCGCCCTCGTGCTCGGGGAAAGCCATGACGCGAGCGCCCGCGACCGGGTTGCCCGACTCGTCGGAGACGGCACCCGCGAGAAGGCCACCTTCCTCGAGGACGATCTCGATCGGACGATTCGCGGGAGCGCGAACACCGAGAACCTCACCAGGCGTGAAAGCCGGCGCGACGGCGCGGATCGTGTACCAGAAGTTCTCGAGGCCTTCGAGCTCGAAGGAGCCGTCGGCGGCCGAGGTCGTCTCGGAGTGAATCGTGTTCGTGTAGTCGGGAAGCTCGGTGATCCGGCGCAGGATCGTCTCCATGTCGGCGTCGGGGTCGGCGAGCTCCTTGAACGCGAAGACGCGCGCCCCCGCGATACCGGCACCTTGCTTGTCGCGGACGAAACCACGGATCGTGTTGCCCCTCTCGAGCGCGAAGACGAGGTTGAGCGGCTGCTGGTCCTTGACGAGCGTCACGACCTGCGTGGAGGTCTGGTAGCCCGAGGCCTGGCCGCGGATCACGTACTTGCCGGGCTTGAGTGAGAACGAGACTCTCCCCGACTTGGCCCAAGGCGCGTCCCTCCAGAGATCGGTCTGCTCGTTATTCGACGTGTCGCCATCGGCGTGACGGACGACACGGACGCGTGCGCCACGGTTACCGAGCTTCTGATCGGTGTTCTTGTCGCGAACCTCGACGGAGACCTCGACGCTGCCGCGGTCCGGCGGAGTCCGAATGAAATCCGATCCTCGAGGGTTCGGATTCTCGTCGCTACCTGGACCAGCAGATGGGCCGCCTGGATCTTGCGGCCCTCCCTGGGGGTCACTGATTTCGACGTCGACGTTATTCGGATCGTCGGACCTCAGAAAGATCGCGATGATCAATCCGAAAACCACGACGCTGACACCGGCCGCAACTTTTACCGTAGGGTTCATGTCTCGTTTCACCTCAGAGAGAAAAGGGCTCGCTCAAGAAGAGCGCTGGAAGTCTTGTAGTTCGTATTTACGGATGCGGTACTGCAAAGTCTTGTACGTGATCCCGAGCAGACGCGCGGTCGGCTCGAGCTTTCCGCCCGAGCGCAAGAGCGCCTGACGAATCAGATCCTTCTCGAGGTCGGCGAGTACCAGACCCTCGTCGGGAAGGAGAAACTCTTCGAGATTGGGGGCTTCCGGGTTCGTTCCATCGCTCGCGATCGGCGAGAAGCCCGACGTCTGTGACGCGACCGATCTCTGCGAAGCGAATCGATCTTGCATCGCTCCTGGCAGCATCGACTCGTCGAGCTCGACGAGGTCGTCGTCCGCGAGGACGATCATGCGCTCGATCGTGTTCTCGAGCTCGCGCACATTGCCCGGCCAGCTGTAAGCCTCGAGCTGATCGAGCGCCTCGCGCCGGATCGACTCGACATTCTTCGCGAACTCGCGCGAGTACTTCTCGATGAAGTGCTGCGTCAGGAGAGGGATGTCTCCCGTGCGATCGCGCAAGGCCGGCACCTGGATCGGCACGACATTGAGCCGGAAGTAGAGATCCTCGCGGAAGTCCTTCGAGCGGATCAGCGCCTCGAGGTCCTCGCTCGTCGCGGCGACGATGCGTGCGTGGAATTCGAAGGTCTTCGTGCCGCCGATACGCTGGAATTCGCGTTCTTGAATCACGCGCAGCAGCTTCGCTTGGAGGTCGGCGCGCATGCTGCCGATCTCGTCGAGGAAGAGCGTGCCGCCTTCGACCTCCTCGAAGCGCCCCGCCTTGGCCGTCACGGCGCCCGTGAAGGCGCCCTTCTCGTGGCCGAAGAGCTCGCTCTCGATGAGCGACTCGGGGATCGCCGCGCAGTTGATCG
>CAYZGY010001280.1:0-1897 GCA_964478085.1 uncultured Planctomycetia bacterium | reverse complement strand
CATGTGGATTCGCAGGCCGAAGTCGATCGTCCGCCCGTGACGCGCAGCGCGCCCGGAGAGATCGCGCATCGTCGCTTCGAGACGATCCTCGGTTTCGGGCCACATGAGAAACACGTCACAGTGCTTCGCGCAGAGCTCGCGCGCGTCGTCCGAGATGCCGCCGAAGTAGAGAAGCGGTCCGCCGTTCTGCTGGTACGGCCGCACGGGAATCGTCGGCAGATCGAACTCGTAGAAGCGCCCTCGGAAGTCGATGCGATCCTGCGTCCAAGCCTGCTTCAATATCTCGATGACCTCGCTCGAGCGAGCGTAACGATCGCGTGACTCCATCACCGTGCCGGGCATGTCCGACGAGATGATGTTCACGGTCAAACGACCCGCGAGCATGTGATCGAGACTCGCGAGCGCGCGTGCGAGCATCGGCGGATGATACTCGCCACAGCGAACCGCGATGAGCAGCGAGATCTTCTCGACGAGAGCGGCCATGCCGCCCGCGAAGGTCATCGTGTCCTGCCCGGCGACGTAGCCGTTCGGCAGGAGAATGTTGTCGTAGCCGAGACGATCTGCCGCGAGCACGATGTCCCGACAGTGCTCCCAGCTGCTGCGGAGCTCGCCATCGGAGACCCCGAGAAACTCGTAGTCGTCGTTACAGAGTGCGCTGAACCACGAGACCTCGACGGCGTCGACGTCTGCCGAACGGACTCGAATCGTTGGACTCGTCACGAACCCTCAGCGGCGTCGCTTTCTCAATCCACCGCCTTGCCCGCCAGGGTCCGGCGGCTCGGGGATCTCAGGATACTTGTAGTTCATGAGCTCGGGCGTAGCGTCGACGGGAATCTCGACGACGAGCCAGTTGTCGAAACTGCCCCCGCTGAGAGAAATCTCGGTGTGCGCACCGTCGGGAACGTGGAGCTCACGAAGGATCTTGTGGAGTGTAAAGCTGTGGTGCGCGACGACCGCGGTGCTTCCGTGTGGCATGCGATCGATGCGATCGACGACATCGCAGACGGCCGAAATCTGCTCGATGTCGGTTCGCGACTTTCCTTGCAGCTCGGCCAGAGGTACGAGCGTGTCGATCGTACGGTCGCGTTCGCTAGCGAGGTAGACGTCGACGTCGACCATCTCGAGCATCTTTCCGAAGACCTTCGCCCGCTCGTGGCCTTCGGGCGCGAGCGGAGCGTTGGCGGCGTTGCCGTCCTTCTCGGCGTGACGCGTGAAGATCACCGTCTTGACCGGGAACTCTTTGCGCGCGACGGGCCCGGGCGCGCCGATGAAGAGGTGATTGAGCAGCGCGACCGCGTCACTGAGGTTGAGATCTCCGTCCCCGTTGACGTCGCCCTCGCTGTACCCCGATACGTTGCCGGGCTTGCGCTTCTTGCAATCGAAGTCGGGATCGGCCTGAGCCGAAACGTGCCTCGAAGCGACATCCTCTCGATTCCACTCGAAGCACGTCGAGACGATAAAACCAACGATGAACGCGACGATCCATCCGGCGTAGCGGCGCATGAAAACCCTCTCTGAGAACCTCGGTATCCGCTGCTGGCTCGAAGCCGCATCCCTTCCCGAAACCTCGAGTCTAACGCCGCCTGAAACTGAGCGTCAATCAAAACGAGACGCGCCCGCCGCGATCGGCCGAAGGACCATCGCGACGGGCGCGTGAAGGAAGAAGTAAGACATGAGACGAAGCGCCACTCGGCACGAGCCCCGTAGGCAGCGGACCAGCGCCTTGGAAGAGACGATTGAGTTTTCATGCGCTGGACGCGCTCAACGATGCGCAGGAACTGGATGCTGAGGGCGGTTCTGCTGCTGAAGGTCAGCGGATGTCGAGATGACGTCACGACGCGGCGATGCGCCGAGCGGCTCGGTCTCCGCGTCGACCCGGGGGAACCGGGTCGGCGCT
>CAYZGY010001279.1:0-1905 GCA_964478085.1 uncultured Planctomycetia bacterium | reverse complement strand
AGGTACGATCGTGAGAGATGAAGAAAACGGTCCCGGCGTAGTCCTTGAGCGCGCTACCGAGAGCCTCGACAGTTTCGAAGTCGAGGTGGTTGGTCGGCTCGTCGAGGAGGAGAACGGGCTTGCGACTCAGGAGAAGTCCCGCGAGACAGACACGCGCGCGTTCGCCTCCGCTCAGGTACGCGATCTTCTTCTCGACGTCGTCGCCGCTGAAGAGGAGACTTCCCGCGACGTCGAGAATCGTCTGGCGGAGAACGCCCGGCGCCGCTTGCTGCTCGAGGTACGTGTAGATGTCGAGCTTCTCGTCGATCGTCGTGTAGACGTGTTGCGCGTAGTAGGCCATCTCGAGGCCATGACCCCACTTGAAGTCGCCGTCGCGGGTCTCGAGCTCGCCCGCGATCGTACGGAGGAAGGTCGTCTTTCCTTGACCGTTGTCGCCGAGAACCGCGACGTGCTCGCCTCGCTCGATCTCGAAGCGGACGTCGGTCGCAACGCTACGATCGGGATATCCGATCTCGAGATCCGTGCAACGCAGCGCCGAACCCTTCTTCGCTTCGACCTCCGGGATCTTGATCCGTGCGGTCGACTCGGGCGTCGCGATCTCGAGCGACTCGAGCTTCTTCATCTCACGCAGCTTCGACTGTGCGCGCGACGCTGTCGACGCCCGCACGCGGTATCGATCGACAAAGCTCTGAAGGTGCTTACGCTTCGCCTCGATGTTCTTGTTGTACTGCTCGTCGCGCTGGCGCTGCTCGTCACGGAACTCGAAGTAGCCGTCGACGTCTCCGGGGAAGTAACGCAGCTTCGCGTGCTCGACCTCGAGCGTCTTCTCGCAGGTCCGTTTGAGGAACTCGCGATCGTGCGAGACGATGAGGAAGCCGCCGTTGAAGTCGCGCAGGAAGGTCTCCAGGAGAATCAGCGTGCGCAGGTCGAGGTAGTTGGTCGGCTCGTCGAGGATCAGGAAGTTCGGACCGCGCAGCAGCATCGCCGCGAGCTTGACGCGCGTCTGGAATCCACCGGGAAGATTCGTCGCGGGCGTCTCGAGGATCTCGCCCTTGAGCTGGAAGCGACCGGCGATCTTGCCGCACTGCCAGTCTTCCTTGCCCGTGTAGCGCTTGAGGAACTCGAGGACGGGCTCGCCCGACTCGAACGGGTCGTGCTGCTCGAGGTAGCTCATCCGAAGCTGCGGACTCAGGGTCACTTGCCCGCCTTCGGGCTCCTCCTGCCCGAGGATGATTTTGCAGAGGGTGCTCTTCCCCGAGCCGTTGCGCCCGATGAATCCGACCTTGTCATTGCGCGAAAACTGCACGCTCACCGAGTCGAGAATCGGCGTCGGGCCGTAGCTCTTGTGGATGTCGGTGAGCTGAATCAGGGTGGACATCGTCTTGCGCGCGCGAAGCTCAGAAAGCCGAGAACGACAAGATAAGGCGTGATCGACCGAGGTCAACCTTCAGTGGCGACGGGAAGGCGCATCGAGTACCGTAGGCGCCCATGACACTCTTCCAGCCTGACACGCTTCGAACCGTCGCGCGGGACATCATCGCCGCGCTGGGCACCTCTGAGGACGATGCGCTAGTCGTCGCGGACCACCTCGTCGGCGCCCACCTCGCCGGGCACGACTCCCACGGAATCATCCGACTTCCGCAGTATCGGAACCACGTCGAGGAGGGAAAGGTCGTCCCCGCGGCGCAAGTCGAGACAGTCCGCGAGTCTTCGACGACGGCGCTCCTCGACGGTCACTACGCTTGGGGGCAGGTCATCGCGAAGCGCGCGATCGATCTCGCGATCGAGAAGGCGACCGCCCACGACATCGCCGCCATCAGCGTGCGCGACTGCTACCACATCGGTCGCGTCGGCGTGTATCCCGCGATGGGTGCCGAGGCGGGTTTCATCACGCAGATGCACTGC
>CAYZGY010001278.1:0-1908 GCA_964478085.1 uncultured Planctomycetia bacterium | reverse complement strand
GAGACGTAGTAGCTGTTCAGGCAGTAGGCGCTCTCGTACTCGGTGAAGTCGTTCACTCCGAGCACGCCGTAGTGGATGATCGGGATCGTCGTCGGAGCCGGCGTGGCCGGAAGCTGGCTGAAGTCGTCATCGGCAACGTCGACCTCGACGCCCCAGCCCGCGAGGCGGCGCTCAAGGTAAGCCGCGCAGAACTCCTTCGTCTTCTTACGACTGATCAGGAGCGTCGACCGACCTTCGGAGATGTTCCGCAGAATCAGCACGGCGAAGAGGTCGAGGATCTGCTTGTGGTTCTTCTTGAAGTAGCTGTCGGCGCCGATCCGGTTGCGGAGATTTACGAGGCGGGTGCCGGTGTGTTGGAAGCGAGTCTCCTCGAAGGGTGAGTGGATCGAGCTCTTCCCGAGCCGGTGTGCGACGTAGGGAGCGCTGAGGTGCGCTGAGAGGACGGCGACGTGGCAGTTGAGAAAGGGCCGCGCCGTGAAGTGAATGACGCCGTCCTCGTCCTTCCAGCGCTCGCCCTCGCGAGTCCAGGGGAGCAGCGCCAGGTCGTATCCGAGGTAGCGAAACCTCTCACCGAAGCGCTGCACTCCGGTCGACTGGATGAGGAACGCCCGTCGGTTCAGCCGGTCGGGGAACCGCAATCGGGTCTCAGAGACCTCGGCCGAGGAGGCATCGCGGAGGAATTCGATCCCCCGACACCAGGTGTCGCCGACGTCGCTCGGGACGCCCTCAGGCCGAGTGAGCTCCCCAATGACCTCTCGAAAGGTGTCGAGCTCTCGGGGCCGCATGCAGACTTCGAAGCTTGTATCCAGAAGCCGAGCTTCGTCGAGAATCACGAGTACGCGGCCGGCTCCTGTGCGCGCCTTCAACATTGAAATCAGCGAGCGGTTGAGCACGAGCTGCTGCTCGGTCGCGAAGATCAACTGGTAGCCGTCGAGATTCGAGAACTGGGTTGGCCAGAAGCACCGCTCGTCCCCGGCGACCCCCTCCTGGCAGGAGCGGCAGAGGGTTCCCTTGCCGAGTGCGGAGCATCCCATCTGTTCGAGGCGCTCCCATTCTTCGGCGTAGTCGCCGCAGTCGTCAGCGGGACGCGGTCGCAGAACTGTCGACCGAACAGGAGACCGCGTTGGATCGGCGACCACGGTTCGCTCATTTATGATGTTCCATGTCGGAGCAGCGCAAACTACGAGACCGAATCGTTGATAGGTGTCGGGGTGACGAACGAGCCTATCGACGGCTTCGCTCTTTCCCACCCCGACACCCAAACGAAAGAGCACCTGAACTCGACGCTCCAACTCCGCGACCATCTTCGGGGGAGACAGATACTTGTCCCGGTAGCTCTCGAGTTCATGCTCGGTGAACAGCATCGGGAGCTACTCCGCCGCGTCGTCTGACTCGTCGCTATCCTTGCTCGGTGCGTACCCTCCGACGGCGTCGAGTTTTCTGCGAACCCTCTCGACTTCGGCGATGTCCGCGGAGCTCAGCTGCGGGAACGCCGAGGAAAGCTCGAGCCCTTCCTCGCAGGCCGCTTGAAAGGCGGATATCGCGGCCGCACCCCGGTCGGCGTTCTCAGCGAGAGGACGCACCTCGACGCGGTAGCGGCTGTTGTCGCGGCTGATGAATACAACCTTGTTCGCGATGTCAGGGTCCCTGAGGTGCGGGATCAGGTGGGCGCCGAGGGAGTCCGGCCCTCGTTTCTTCGAGATCCGAAGCACCTCGACCCGCTGGGACTCGACGTTGAAGGCTGCCAGGAGGAAAAACTCCTGTGGCGCAGAGCCGAGAAAGCACACGGGGCAGTCGTCGCCCGGGCAGGGGACGTACGATCGGACTGCCTCGTCGGACTCGTAGTGGAGCGCGACCTCGTCGGTGTCGCCCGTGAAGGCGAGTATCATGGTCGGCTCGCGGCCGAGG
>CAYZGY010001277.1:0-1910 GCA_964478085.1 uncultured Planctomycetia bacterium | reverse complement strand
ACCCGGCGCCTCCGGTCGAGGGCAGTCCGTTTCGACGCCGCGAGTTCGAGTTCCTCGAGCTTCAAAACGTCAGCGCGACAACGCTCAACCTGCGCGGAGTCCGCATCGTCGACGGCATCGAGTTCGACTTCACGACCAGCGCCGTCACCGAGCTGGGCCCCGGTGAGGTCGTCGTGATCGTCGAGGATCTACGAGGCTTCGCGAGTCGCTACGATCTCGCGAGAATTCTCGTCGCGGGAGAGTACTCCGGCGCTCTCGACGACCGTGGCGAGCGCATCAGCATCCGCGGCTCGCTCGACGAGCCGATCCTCGAATTCGAATACGACGACTCGTGGTTTCCCGAGACGGATGGCATCGGCAGCTCGCTGGTCATCATCGATGCGCTGAGCGACCCGACGACCTGGGGCGACGCCGACAGTTGGCGCCCGAGCCAGCTCGATCTCGGCTCGCCCGGTATCGATGAATCAGGCCTCGAGCCGCGCGGACGTCAGCTGCCCGGCGACGCGACCCAAGATGGTCAGATCGACATCTCCGACGCCGTGACGCTTCTCCTGCAACTCTTCGGACGCAGTCCTGTGCCTCCTCCCTGTGACGACGGAGCCCCCGGCGGCCCGGGCAGCATCGCCGTGCTCGACGCGAACGCGGACGAAGAGGTCAACCTCTCCGACGCGATCTGGCTTCTCGCGTATCTCTTCGAGGACGGAGCCCCGCCGGGCCGCGGCACGAACTGCGTACGCCTCGAGGCTTGCCCGGACGCTTGCCGCTTCTGACCGACGACGGGCAGCGACGAAGGTCGTGAGCCCCGTGCTTCGCCCCGCCCCCCAGTCTCGACTCGTCACGGATACGACGTCTCCGCGCAGCCCAGAGCTTCGTCCGACTCGAGATCCGACGCACCGCCATCGGGATAGGGAGACGCTGGCGCCGGCCCGACGCCGAAGAGGTGATCGAGGAGGTAGACAGCGTCTGTAAGAACGACGACGGAGTCCCCGTCCGTATTCGCGGAGGCCACACAGCGAGGCGTCGGGTTCTCACGAAAGAGCCAAAGGAGAAGAGCGACGGCATCGGACACATCGACACGGCCGTCGGCGTTGATGTCCCCTCGAACGAATCGGCGCATTCCATAGACGATCTCGGTCGATCGATTCAGCGCGACGAGCCTCGATTCGACGTCTCCGTTCGGCCAACGGATCTCGACGGACACGGTCTCCGCGTCGTCCGCGTCGTCAGCGACCACGCCGAGGCCGAAGTGAAGCTCGAGGTCGTTCTGATGGCCTTCGCCGGTCGAGCTCTCGACCTGCCGGGTGATCGTTCCGGATCGAACGACGACGCGAGCTTGCGCGCCGATCGCTGCGCGGTTCACGTCGACTCCATCGCCGACGAGACTCAGCGCGATCCAATCGTTGTCGTTTCCCTCGTTGCGATAGAGACGGCCGTTCGTCGCCAGGTCGAGGTCCCCGTCGTTGTCGACATCGCCGAGAGTTGGCGATGCGAAGGACTCCTGCCACGCAAGACCGGCCTGCTCGCTGAGGTCCTCGAAGCGATAGTCTTCACTCGGTCCGAGATTGCGGTAAAACGCCGGTCGGTCCTGCCACGCGGGAGAGCGGCTGAAGTTGCCGACGAAGAGGTCGAAGTGACCGTCAGCGTCGAGGTCGCCCCACGCGGAGCCGATGGTGTGTCCGTGGGAGTGTCCCCAGCCGTCGTAGATCCCCTCGACGCCGTGGCTCGGGGCCACGTTGACGAAGCTCGCGTCACTGCGATTGCGCCAGAGCTGGTTTTGCTCGAGTCGGTAGTTCGACACGTAATCGTCCACGTCGAAGTCCTCACCGAAATCGCAAGCCGTGAAGCCGCGCGCCGGGTCGATATCGACCGACTGCGTCCACGCCAGTCGAAACCTCTCACCGCCTTCGTTC
>CAYZGY010001276.1:0-1912 GCA_964478085.1 uncultured Planctomycetia bacterium | reverse complement strand
GTTCCGGCTCGGGCTTGGCAGCCTCGACGCTCTCGACGGGTGAGCGGGTTTCGATCTCTTCGCCGTCGTCGAGGCGGAAACCCTCGATCGGTCCGGCGAGGCCGGGCATCGCGAATCGTAGGAAGCTCCACGCGCGACCGACCCAAGGGGAGATCGTCAGCGGATCTCGCCAGCACTCGAGGCCGTCGCCCGCGGGGCGGCGCGAGGAGTAGCGTTCGCCGTTCTCGCCGCTGGGGCGATCGGCAAGGGTGAAGGGGCCGTCCGTGACGGTCGACGCGTCGATCGGCGGGGCGTGGAGCGGGAGGGCGTTGTCGAGGAGGGTCGGTGGAAGGTCGAAGGGAAGGCTCGCAGCGGCCTCATCGTCGATGCTCGTCGGCTCTTCCTTGCCGGCCGGGCCGCGTTTGGCCGGGTTCGCTTTCGGGGTCCCGACGTGAACGACCGGGACCGGCGCTCCCCACGCCCACGGCGAGGAGATTTGGACGCTACGAAGGGCGTAGCGGGTGACCTTTTGGCAGATGCCGCGCCGTCCGAAAGCTTGGACGATCTTCTCACGCGCGGTGCGATTCGGCATGCCGTTGAGGCGCGAGGAGTTCGTCATCACGCCGTCGCCTTCGTACGCGGCAGTGAGTCGTCCTTCGTAGTCGAAGCTCGCGTTCGGAGAGTTGATCACTTCGCGGACGCGGAGCTTGAGGCGCTTGGCGAGCTCGAAGTGGTCGACGCTGTGAGCCGGGATTCCGAGGACGACGCCGTCGGAGTACGGATCGTAGGCGAGCGGCGAGACGAGGATCGGAACCTTCTCGAAGTTTGACGGGTTGAGCGCGAAGCCTCCGGTGCGGACGGCCGAGACGCGAGACTCGAGACCTCGGCGGAGGCGATCGACGTAGCGTTCGATCTCGTCCTCGTACGACGCGTCGACGACAAAATCGAGGATCGGGTGGCCGGGAACGACGAGGACGCACGTGACGCCGTAGATCGCCTCGACCTGCGTCGTGAAGACCGTGACCTCGCCGTACTCGAGAACGAACGGACGCCCGACGGTGAGAACGACCTCGGTTCCGCGGCGTCGGCCGATGAGCGCCTTCTGTTGCTTGCGGGCTTCGACGGCCCAGCTCGACTTGTCGATGTCGCTGTAGAGACGCTCGGCGAAGGGCACGAGATCGAGACGATACTCGTCGATCTCTCCGTGCGTGATCGCCCCCGTAGATGGCGGAAAGGTCCGGCCGGCTTCTTCGAGGGCCTCGATCGATCCCGAGGCGCCCTTTCCCTCCCCACCGCCGCTGCCGCCGCGGCGAGCGCGCGCGCGTTGGCAGGCCGAGCCCGAGTCGGGCACGACGAGAGGGGAGCAGCTCTCACCGATGGGGACTTGACGCTTCGTCGAGACGAGATGCCCGCGGTCGAGGAGCTGGGAAAAGATCCACTGAGTGAAGCGGAAGTAGTCGGGGTCGCTCGTCGAGACGTTCGGAGGTGTCTCCGTCTTCTCGCCGCCTTCGCCTCCCGCGCCGCCCTTCGGCACTGACGTCGTAATCCCAAGCTTTTCCAGCAGTTCCGCTAAAGCTGCCGAATCCGCCTCGACCGCGTCCCGCGGCGCGATCCCCTCGCGAACGGCACGCTCGAAGACCTCGCGACCGAAGCCATCGACGATGTGGCCGAGGAAGACGCGCGAGCCTCGGTGACGCTGCCAGCGACCGTAGACATCGGCGAGGATGAGGCTGCGAAGATCCGCCCACGAGAGCCCAGCGCCGACGCTCGGAGTCCAGGGAAGGAGGACTCGATCAGCGGGCTTCTCGGCCCCGAACGATAAGCCGACAGGAGCCTCTCGTTCGTTCCAGACTCTCTGCCATTTCTCCTCCACCGAGGAGAACGGGTAGGACGGTAACTTCATGGCTGCGCCAGAACTTACGCTGGCTCCCGG
>CAYZGY010001275.1:0-1914 GCA_964478085.1 uncultured Planctomycetia bacterium | reverse complement strand
GGACGCGCTCGATGGCCTGTACGGCTGGCAAGATTTGGACGCCGACGGGCGGCCGCCCGACGCCCACCGCCGTACGTGCCCTGGCCAGCGACGCCGGTGGCATCTCGCGAGCGACACTCGAAGCGCAAGGCTTCGACTGGTCGACGCTCTCCCTCGCCGCCGTCTCGCGGACCGGCGAGTGGACTCTACGCGATGACGAACCCCAGCCATGACGAGGACGGAAACTTGACGGTACTCACGACTCAGATCCAGTGGGGAGGCGGCACCTCGAACGATCGCTATCCTCGCTGGACCTGGCGAGACGCCTCCGGACGCTCGGCACGCGTTCCCGGCGATCACTCTGCAGGCGAGGGCGCGGGAATCCCCGAACTCGACGATGCGCTCGTCGGCGAGTCGGACGGTCTCGGCGTTCTGCGCATGTCCGAAGACGGCAGCACGTTCGAGCTCTTCGTCGCTGAAACCCGACAATGCTCTGGAGCTCGTGAGCACGTTCGTTTATCGTGCCCCTCAGCATGACTTTCAAAGAAGTCGGCAAAGTCATTGAGCGCAAGGTTCGCGCGTGGTTTCGAGGCCTCCCGGCGGAGGAGTGGGAGCACCTCCCCTATGTCTCCGAGGCCTCGCCGCTCATCATCGGCGGCTGCGGACGTAGTGGCACGACGATCCTGAGCGCGATCCTCAACGCGCACCCGAACCTCTACTGCGGACCCGAGAGCCGCCTCCTCTCCACGCCGAGCCTCAACCCGAAGTCGCTCGCCCACGACTTCGAGGTCGACGAGAGACGCATCCGCACGTGGCTCTCGGAGACCTCGAGCAAGTTCGAGTTCGCCGAGCGCTTCTTCCGCGAGCTCACGCACGATCACGGCAAGGGTCGTTGGTCGGAGAAGACCCCCGGGAACATCCTCGTCCTCGATCGGCTCTTCGCGAGCTTCCCGAAGGCGAAGTTCATCCACGCGATTCGCGACGGTCGGGACAACGTCTGCTCGAATCGGACCCATCCGAAGTACAAGCTCGTGCGCGGCAAGCAAGTCGAGACCGGGATTCTCCGCCCCATCGACGATTGCGCCGAACGCTGGGTACGCTACGTCTCGGCAGGCCTCGCGTACCGCGACGATCCGCGCTACCATGAGGTCAAGTACGAAGACGTCGTCAATGCACCGGAAGAGACCGCGCGTCGCCTCTTCGAGTTCATCGAGGAGCCCTGGGACGACCGCGTCCTCGAGTTCCACGAGGGTCGCGGCGGCGCGGGCGCGAACGGAACGGATCGACCGATGTACACGTCCGCGCTCTCACGGTGGGAGCGGGACTTCTCGGACGACGACAAGAACGAATTCAAGAAAGTCGCCGGAGACCTTCTCATCGAGCTCGGCTACACCGAAGACTCGAGCTGGTAGACGAAGCGGACACTTCGCGATGTCCTTCACTCCCTATTCCCTCCTGACCCTCCTCGCGCTCAGTGTCTCGACGAGTACGCTCGTTGCCGAGCCGATCGTCTACCGTTTGACGAACGATTCCGTGCAGGACGGCTTCGTCGTCATGGCCGGCGGCTCGGCGTACTGGCCCCGCGCGACGAACAACATCGCTCGCTGGAGCGGCGGCGACTCGTTCGAGATCATCTTCGAGGGCCAGAGTCACATTCAGACGCTCACCGGCGCGGGAAACCTCGTCGTCTGGAAGCTCTTTTCGTCGGGCCGGAACATCACCATCCACGGATTCGACGGGAACCGAGTCTTCACGATTGCCGAGGACATGGCCGGGATCGGCTTCGTCGTCACTGACGGCACGAACGTCGCGTGGACGACGTACACGAGCAATCCGACGAACGTTGACGTGTTCTTTTGGGACGGCAATTCGACCCGCGAGATCTCGACGACCTCGGCGAGCAAATCCGATCTCGGAATCTCGAACGGGCGCGTC
>CAYZGY010001274.1:0-1915 GCA_964478085.1 uncultured Planctomycetia bacterium | reverse complement strand
GTTCAGACCGACCCGGGACCAGCCCAGCCGAGATGATCGACGCCCACCAGCACTTTTGGAGCCGGGCGAAGTTCACGTATCCGTGTATGGATCCGAACGACGAGGTCCTCCACCGCGACTTCCTTCCCTCCGATCTCGAAACGGCGATGCGGGAGACCGGCGTCGAGCGAACCGTGCTCGTCCAGGCGAACCACCTCCTCGACGAGACGCGCGGGTTTCGCGACCCCGCAGACGAGAACGAGTTCATCGGGGGAGGCGTCGGCGGGGTCGATCTGGGCCCCGACGAGCGCGACGCGACTCTCGACGAGCTCTCGAGCCGGCGCAAGCTCGTCGGCATTCGCCACATCACGCACGACGAGCCCGACGACGACTGGCAGGTGCGCGAGGACGTCCTCCGCGGCCTCGCGGTGCTCGAGCGTCGCGGCTACACCTACGACCTTCTCTTTCGCCCGAAGCACCTCCGCCACGTGCCGACGCTCGCGAGGCGATTTCCGACACTGCGCTTCGTCATCGACCACATCGCGAAACCGCTCATCGCCGAAGGCACGCTCGGAACCTGGCTCGATGAGATTCGTGCCGCGGCCGCTTTCGAGAACGTCTACTGCAAACTCTCGGGAATGATCACCGAGGCCGACTGGAGAGCTTGGACGCCGGACGACCTTCGCCCCTTCGTCGAGCCCGTCGTCGAAGCGTTTACCCCACGCCGCCTGATGTTCGGCAGCGACTGGCCCGTCTGCCTGCTCGCCGGCTCGTACACAGACGTTCACGCCGCGCTCGCCGAGTGCCTCTCGAGCCTTTCCGATTCCGAACGCAGCACGATCTACGGTGGCACGGCCGCCGAGTTTTACCGACTGGACCGCTCGAAATGAAGATCACCTGGTACGGACACGCGGCTTTCGCGATCGAAGGACGCAACGACGCCGGCGAGGACGTCAAGATCATCCTCGACCCCTACAACTTCCCCGACTGCGGAGGCTACCTCGCGATCGACGAGAGTGCCGACACGGTCTGCGTCAGCCACGAGAACCGCAAGTACCACTCGGACACCTCCGCGATCCAGGGCGACTTCGAGCTCCTCGAGGCGCTCATGTTCGCCGGCGGCACGCGAGTGTCGAACGGCGTGACGTTCTCGTCGATCGAGGTCTACGAGGACGACGAGGGAACGGGTCCGAACGCGATGGTGAAGTTCACGCTCGAGGGAATCACCATCGGGCATCAAGGCGATCTCGGACATCGCCTCGAGGGCGAAGCGCTGAAATTCTTGCGCGACGTCGATGTGCTCCTCGCGCTCACAGGCGGCGACCCGACGATCGACCTCCATCATCTGCGCGAGGCGATCCTGGCGGTGAAGACCCCGCTCGTGCTGCCGATGCACTACAAGACGCCGAAGGTGAATCTCGACCTCCTCCCGATCGACGCCTTTCTCGAGGAGTGCGACGGCTGGACGGTCGACCAGCCGGGCTCGTCGACGCTCGAGATCACGAAGGACGACGTGCCATCAGAAACGCGCGTGATCGTGCTCGACCACGCGCGTTGATGTTCGCCGAGCTGATGAGGAGCTCGAATCAACCCTCGCCGGCCATCACGTGCGCGTGGCGGATGTCCTCGCCCTTGACGAGGTACACGACCTCCTCGGCGATGTTCGTCGCGTGATCCGCGATGCGCTCGAGCGAGCGCGCAGTGAGGATCAGCGCGAGCGAGCGCTGGATGTTCTTGGCGTCCGTGATCATGTAGGTCAGAAGCTCGCGGAAGATCTGCTCGTTGAGAGAGTCTACCTCGTCGTCCCGCTTGATAATCTCGTGTGCGTTCTCGGTCGAACCCTCGGAGAAGGCCTCGAGGCTGCCGCGGAGCATCTCGGCGGCGATATCGGCCATTCGCGGGAGGTCGATGAGCTTCTTGAGCTCGGGCTCCGAGA
>CAYZGY010001273.1:0-1919 GCA_964478085.1 uncultured Planctomycetia bacterium | reverse complement strand
ACCATCGACCGCCGGGCGGCGGACCGCTGGTCCCCGCCGTCTCCACGACGAAGCGAAGGCTCTCGTGGAGAGGAACTCGACGGCTGAGCCCTCCGCGCTTCTGGCTCGAGCGGCGACGGGCGTGATCGACGACGATTCGGTACATCGCACGAGCGGCCGCGCCGAAGAAGTGCGCGCGATTCTCGAACGTCAGCTGATCGTCACCGACGAGAGACAAGTACGCTTCGTGCAGGAGATCCGTCGCGCCGAGCGTGCGGCCGTGCGCTTCACTCGCGAGCTGACGCTCGGCGATGGCGTGAAGCTCATCGTAGACAACGTCGAAGAGGCGGTCGGCCGCGTCCTCGGCGCCATCGTCGATGGACCTTAAGATGTGGGTGAGGTCGCCGGGCGTCTCGGGCATCGGAATGCGCTTTCGAAATCCTGCCGGGGAGCCCGATTCTCCCACTTGAGGAGCGTCTCTGGTAGCTCTTTCAGCGACTCAAAAAAACGGTCGGAATCGTTGCCCCGCGCAACGTTCGTTTGCGCATGCAAGTGATGCGAGCTACCTCGGATCGAGGCTATTTCGACGGTTTTGCGCGAGGAAGCTCGCCTTCGGCGAGGAGCGGTTGGCCGTTCCAGATCCGGTAGGCGTTCTGACCGCGGCGGACATCTTGGAAGGGGCCGGGGCGTGCCTTTCCATCCTGAGGCACGGGGCGACCGAAGAAGTCGTCGTCGAGGATGCGGTGGGGCGTCGAGCCGACCGACGCGGGATCGAACGGCAGCGTCAACGTGAGCTCGTGCGTCTGTCGGTCGTACTCGACCTTCATGCCACGGTGGGTCACGCTTGCGCGGTCGTTCGTCTGACCGTGCTTCGCCCAGAACGCGCGCCACTCGTCGAGCGTCAGCGCGACCTTCGAGCCTCCGTGACGCTTCTCCGGGCCCTCCCGGCCGACCTCTTCGCGCACGAGCTCGAAGAAATCCTCGGGCTTCCAGGGCGAGGGGCGATCGGAGGCGCTGTTGATCCAGAAGGCGCGTTCGTCCTTCGACGCGTCGTAGACGTTATGGTCGAGGCGTTGAGGCCCGCTCCGATGCGATGGGTAGTTGATGTCGAGCATCGTCTTGTGCTGCACGAAGATGTTTCCGTAGAGCGAGTGGTACCCGGTCTTCGTGCGCGCGTTGACTTGGTAGATGTAACAACCCTGCCCGTACTTCGCGTCTTTGGGGCTGTTCGCGAAGAGGTTGTGCAGAACGGTCGAACCGGACGCATCGTGCACGTAAAACTGCGCGCCACGATTCGCGAGCGATATGTTGTGGTCGACGAACGCGCGATCGAACCTGTAATCGCTCATTTCGAGGAAGATCCCTCGAGCACCGTTGCCGACGACGACATTGCGAGTCACGCGAGTCTCGGGGAATTGATTGTCGAGCCAGATTCCCTCCGAGAGCGGACTGTCTGCGACGTAGTTCCGCTCGATGAGCCCGTGCCGTACGTCGTGGCATTTGATTCCGGCGTGCTCGTAACGTTTCTTTCCGACGAATCGGAGAGTGTTGTTTCGAAGGATGACGTTTCCGCGAATCAGCATGTTCAGGCTGCCCGATCCGATGATCGCGGCCGAGCCGTTGTCGACGAACCAGTTGTCGACGATCGAGTTGTTCGCTCCGTGCGGACCCGACACCCGATCGGACTTCCGTTCGTTGTCGCCACCGCTACGACCCATGTCGAGAGCGACGGTCGCGACGTAGCGAACGACGTTTCGACGGAAGACCCAATGGTGGCCACCGCGAAATCCGATGGCTCCCGCCTGCGCCCACTTCGGAGTCGACCAAAAGTTCGTCGGGTACTGGTTGCCGCAGTGCTCGAACACGAATCCCTCGACGACGATGTGCCCGAGCCCTCGCGTGTGCGGCGCGAAGATGCGGCGGCGCGTGCTGATTTCGAC
>CAYZGY010001272.1:0-1922 GCA_964478085.1 uncultured Planctomycetia bacterium | reverse complement strand
GTCGAATCTGGTCGTGCCGTTGATCCTCTCGTCGGGGGTGGTCCGCGATCACGCGATGGTCGTCATCACGGCGATTGGCCCTGCGGTTGCCCCGCAGCTCCAGAAGCTCTACGACAACGCCGACTTCAACGGCAAACGAGCCGTCATCACGGCGCTCTCGTCGATCGGCAGTCGACAGGGGCTGGAGTTCCTCCTCAAGCGTCTCGCCGATGCGCCGTTCGAGATCGCCCAGCACATCGCGCAGCGCTTCTGCGAGGCGCTCACGGAGATGAAGCCCGCCGAGCAGACGGCGATCTATCCGGCGGTTCAGCGGCTCCTTCGAGGCAAGCCGGACCCGCGTAACCTCAACGTGCATCTGACGGGTCTGATCTTGATGGGCTACTTCCGCGCGCCGAAGCCGCTGAAGCAGGCCTACAAGGCCCTCAAGAACTTCTGCGAAAAGAAGCACTTCCCCGAGATCCGTCGATTGGCGCTGATCTCGTTCAACCGGTTGATCCCGGACGTCAGGCAGACGCCCGAAGACCATCGGTTCATCGCGAAGCTCCTCTGCGATGAAGACTGGGAGAATGTCGCGCAGCACGCGCTCAACGCGTTCCGGCGCATGGAGATTCCGGCGCGCACCTTGCCGAAGCTCGTCGACCTCCTGAAGAAGTCTCCGCACTTCTCGGTGCATATCCACGTCTTCGATCGCCTCAAGGGCTCGAATCGTTCGGAGATCGCCGCCGCGATCTCGCCGTTCCTCGCCGATCCACGCTTCCGCGTTCGGGAGGCTGCGGAGAACGCGCTCCGGCAAGTGCCTTCCGGTATCGATCATCTCTTCCGAGTCTTGGTCGAGTCGGACGATCTCGACGTGACGCAACGCGTCAACTCGATCCTGCAGGAATATCCCCAGGAGACGCGTCGCAAGTATCTCGAGCGCGCGGTCAGTCGCCTTCTGGCGCTGTTCGAGAGAAACGATCCGCACCACGCGTCGTTCCTCGAGTTCATCCGCGGGGTCGATCCAGGACCGCTGCGCAAGAAGATCTACCAGAAGGCGCGCAAGCTCAAGACGAGTCGTACGCGCGACAAGTGGGAGCAGATCAGCCGATATCTCCAGCTCCTCTGGGAAAATCACCTGATCACGGCCGACGGACGTTACCTGTTCGCGGTCGCGCTCATCCGTCAGAGCGCGAAGAATCTCGATCCGTCTTCGCGACGGGCCGATCTCGGCCTTCGCGTGATTCGCGCCCTCGTCTACGACAGCTGCGCCGACCTGACGAAGAAGGTCAAAGCCGACAAAGAGCTCAAGCAGGAAGACTACTTCTACCTCGGCTTCCACTTCTGCGAGGAAGGCGAGCAGATGGGAGATTTCGGCGAGGCGATGCTCGCGTTCGTGGTGAAGAAGTTCCCGCGCTCGAAGCTCGCTGCCCAAGCGCAGAAGAAGCTCGAGCTTCACCGTGCCCTCAAGGAGGAGGAAGCCGCGAAGGCATCTCGACGTGCCGGCCGGCGCGGTCGACGGGGCGCTCGGGCTTCACGTCAGACTTTGAGCTCGGGTGCGGCGCAGGCAGCGCGTCGGGCACGTCCCGCGGCGGCAGCCGCCGAGGACGCAGGCTCGGCAAAGAAGTCGGCCGAGCCGAAGGCGGCCGCCTCGAAGAAGGCTGCTGGCAAGAAGGGCGCGGCGAAGAAAACTGCTGGCAAGAAGGGCGCGGCGAAGAAGAGCACAGCGAAAAAGAGCACAGCGAAGAAAAAGGCTGCTCCCAAGAAGGGCGCGGCCAAGAAGAAGGCCCCGACGAAGAAGTCGAAGGCTGCCAGCTCCAAGAAGAAGCCGGCATCCAAAGCCAAGAAGGCCGTGAAGAAGAAGGCCAAGAAGGGTCGCAAGTAGCTCGGCAGCTCGGCAGCTCGGCAGCTCGGCAGCTCGGCAGCTCGGCAGCTCGGCAGCTCGG
>CAYZGY010001271.1:1636-1923 GCA_964478085.1 uncultured Planctomycetia bacterium | reverse complement strand
CACGGGGCCGTTTTTCTACTACGGCGCGTACTACGCCGCGCAGGGCATGTACCAGCTCGGCGATCACTACTGGAAGACCTGGCAGCCGCTCAACGAGTCGCTCCTCCTCGACAAGCAAAACGACGACGGCAGCTGGCCGACCCCGCCGAACGCGACCCACGAAGAGCAGGCAGGCCCGGTCTACGCGACGGCGCTCGCGATCCTGAGCCTGAGCGTCGAGTTCCGCTACCTGCCGATCTACCAGCGTTAGCAAATCGTGTCGAACGCGCCGGACAAGGAACCGACCT
>CAYZGY010001271.1:0-1626 GCA_964478085.1 uncultured Planctomycetia bacterium | reverse complement strand
CGCGCGCACGACTCTTCGTCATCGCGTTCGTTCTCGTCGTCGTGATGGCAGTTATCGGATGGCTTCTCTTCCGAGGTCTCTGACACTCCCGTTCTTTGAGGTACAATCGGAGCTCGCGGACGTTGCGAGATTCGGTTTCTGGATTTCGGAACGAAGTTCGAAAGAGGACAGCTCGAAATGTGGCCCTATCGACCACGTCGACTCACCGAGCTCTTGGAGCCCGATGAGATCAGCTTTCTGCTCGGACAGGGTATCGTCCAGCTGCTGCGCTCGGACGTGACGCTCGTCGAGCCCGGTGCCGACGGTACGCCGGCGAAGATTACCCTTCCCGATGCGTCGCTGGCACAGCACGAGAGCCCCTTCTGTCACTTCTTCCGTCACGGACGCGTGAGCAACAAGATCGCGTTCGCGGGTGCCGATGCGGAGTGCGAGTCCTGCGAGCTTCGTTACGGAGCCCGGGTCCTCGAAGCCGCCGCAAGATCGGTGAACGACGACTCATCGGTCACCGCGCCGTCGCTTTCGAGCGCGCGCTGCCACATGGGGCTCCTCGACTTCGCCGCCACGGTCGTCGTCCGAGGAACTCCACTCGCCAGCGTTCTCGCAGGACGTCGTGTCGAGTCGGACGACGATCGAGGTCGTATCACGAAGAAAGTCGGAAAGATCGGCAAGCTGACGCGAGCCGAGGTGCGCAGCATCGAAGAGTCGGGCGGGTCGGCCGTCGCGTCGATTCGTCCGCAGAGCGATGAAGCGCGCGAGCTGCTTCTTCAAGAAGTCCAGAAGATCCCACGTGCGGACGCGACTCTCGGCGAGACGCTCGAACGCGTCGCAAAGCTCCTCGCGAAGCTCGCCGAAGGAAAGTACGCGCTGGCGCGTCGCGAGTGGGAAGAAGGGGTCCTCGCTCGCATCGTCGCGGAAGGGACGGAGCTTCCCCAGCGCCGCGCGAACATCCTCAAGTGGGTCGACAGCGCCGTCGCGCGTCTTCAAGCGGAGCTCGGCAGCGAGTTCGTCGCGCTCTTCGCGAGACTTCCCGAAGACCTCGGCCGGGAAGAGCAACCGCTCCGCTTGCTGGCCCAACGCGGCCTCGCGAGCGAGGAGCGCGTTCAGCTGCGTAGCGCCGACGCCATGATGGAGCTCGACGCGCGTGATATCGCCGCGCCGGCCGAATCTCTCGATGAATGCGTCGAACGTGCGATGGACGCTCGGTCGGCGCTCATCGGCTCGCTGCGCCCGAAAGAAGGCTGTCCGGATCACTGGAAGAGCGAACTGACGAAGAGCGTCTTCGTCGCCGCGTGTCGCGAAGGCCCCGGACTCGAGTTCGTGGTCGCGTTCGGCGCCCCCGGCGTCATTCCCGGAGCCACGGCGGACGGACGGCGTCCCGAGGCGAGACGTGGCGACTTCGGCTTTCTCTGGCGATCGGCGAGACGCGTCTCCGAACGGTATCTGCTCGCCGCGAGCGAGTCGGTTCGCCGAACGGCGGCGACGAAGCTCGCACGCTTCGAAGAGGCCGCCGAAGCGAAGAAGCCGACCGGGCCACTTCGTCCGCAGCGGTTCGATGGTCGTAAGCTCATCGACACGGCGATCGAGAAGACTCGAGAACGCGCGACGAGTCGTGGCGTCTCCTTCGAT
>CAYZGY010001270.1:0-1926 GCA_964478085.1 uncultured Planctomycetia bacterium | reverse complement strand
CGTGGAGAAGCCGTTTCAGCACACATCACGGACGACAGGTTCGCGACTGACGGGTCGGCTCTCGCCCTATCGGCACGCGTAGGTCTCGTAACGCTGACGTGTGTTTGCTTCTCCTCTGGATGCGGGAGCTTCGCAACGGCCGACGAGAGCGCGCAGCTCCCGTGCGTCAAGGGCAGCACGACTGTGCGTTTGCTTCGGGCGTCGTAACCCGGGCCGCCTGCGGCTCTTTCCGAGACCCCGATCTTGCAATAGCGACCAGTTCTGCAACATTGGGGGTTCTCCTCTCGCTCACCGCCGCGAAACGAAAACAGCTCCACCGATGAAGATCGTTCTCACGCTTTCTCTTGTCGTTCTCCTGATCACGTCGTCGCTCTCGGCTGCGGACCGCTCGAACAGCGGGCGCCCGAACATCGTCTTCTTCTTCGCCGACGACCAGACGACGGACACCATCGGCTGCTACGGCAACGATGTCATCAAGACGCCGAATCTCGATTCGCTCGCGAGTCGGGGGACGCGATTCACGAACGCGTTCGTGAGCCACTCGATCTGCTGGGTCAGTCGAACGTCGATTCTCTCAGGGCTCATCGGGCGAAGTTTCGGCACGTCGAGCAATCCGGACACGGCGAGACCTGATGCAGTGAAGGAGCTCTACTCGGACATCCTTCGCAAGAACGGTTATCGCACCGGATACTTCGGAAAGTGGCATGCGAAGATGCCGCGAGGGTTTCGACGGGAAGCGCACTTCGACGTATTCCAAGCCATCGGGAGAAACCCTTTCTACAAGCGGCAGCCGGACGGAAGCCTCCGTCACGAAACGGAGCTCATCGTCGACCGAGGCATCGAGTTCGTGGAGTCCCAGCCGAAAGGGAAGCCCTTCGCGCTCAATATGTGGTTCAACGCATGCCACGCGGAAGACGGTGATCGGCGACCGGGAGTGGGGCACTTCCCCTGGCCGCGTGCAGTCGACGGGATGTACGACGACCTCGAGATCGTCGGCCCGCGCTTGAACGATCCGAAGATCTTCGAGGTGCTGCCCGATTTCTTGAAAACGACGATCAATCGCGAGCGCTACTTCTGGCGTTGGAACACGCCCCAAAAGTACCAAACGAACATCCGTGCTTACTATCGCATGGTCACCGGCATCGACGGCGCGATCGGTCGATTCCTCGCGGCTCTCGAGAAGGAGGGGCTGGCCGACAACACGATCATCGTCTACTCGGCGGACAACGGTTATCACATGGCGAACCGTGGCCTCGCGGGAAAGTGGTCACACTTCGAGGAGTCGCTCCGTGTGCCGCTCATCGTCTACGATCCCCGCGTAAACAAAGATCAGCTTGGGAAGGTCTCCGAGGCGATCGCGCTCAATATCGACTTGCCGGCGACGTTTCTCGATTGGGCCGGCATCGAGGTTCCGGCGCGCTACCAAGGGGCCAGTCTGCGGCCGATCGTCTCGTCCGCCGTGCCTGCAAATTGGCGAAAGGAGTCGTTTCACGAGCATTTCGCGGTGCGGCACAGAATCCCGGCGTTCGAAGGAATTCGAAACCATCGCTTCAAGTACGTGCGCTACTTCGATCACGGTACCGAGTTCCTCCACGACCTCACGAAGGATCCGGACGAGCTCGTCAATCTCGCGACGCATCCGGAGCACGCCGAGAGGCTCGAGACCATGCGAAAGAGGACCACAGCGCGCGTCGCGGAGCTCGGCGGGCCGATCGATCCACTCAAGGGATTCAATGCGTCGACGGTTCCCCATCCCGCGGCGAGCGCTGACGTGAGCGCGCGTTCTGGGAAGGACGGCTTCCGGCGCATCTTCGACGGCAAGTCTCTTCGTGGCTGGGAGGGCGATCGGAAGATCTGGTCCGTGAAAGTAGGCGCGATCACGGGCACGGCGGACGGCACTCTCAAGACGAACCGATTCCTCACCTG
>CAYZGY010001269.1:0-1927 GCA_964478085.1 uncultured Planctomycetia bacterium | reverse complement strand
CGAGAGCCCCGTTCGCGCGAGGAAGCCGTCGGCGGCCTTCAGGTCATCCCAGGAGTTCGACAAGCCGGGAGCTTCGAGGTTGTTCGTCGCCTGCGTGAGATTCTCAATCGTTTCGACGAAGTCCGGGACCTGGATCGTTCGAAGATCGAGCCGAACGTTCACCTCAATCGGCAGAACCTTCGCTTCGAGCCGTTTCTCAGATTCGCTCAGATGGTGATCGAGGGTCGCTCACCTTCTCTTGCCGCGGGAGGCGAGCGATCGTTCAGCTTGCTGTTTCCGATGCCGCGGGTCTTTGAGTCCTTCGTAGCGGGCCTTCTCCAGCGGAATCGAAATGTTCTCGCCTCAGTGGGAGAGGACACCCACATCGGCGTTCAGAACTCGGATCGACCGCTGCTCAGAGACTCGCATGGAGCGCGTCACATCTGGCTCCGGCCGGATGTCGTCGGGTCCGGCCCTACAGGGTCAACGCGATTCGTCCTGGACACGAAATGGAAGATCCTTGCGTCAAGGGAACCCATCACAGCCGTCACGGCAGAAGACGTATATCAGCTGCATGCCTACGCGGCGGCCTATGAATCGCCGCTCAGCATCCTTCTGTATCCGGCGATGCCAGGGAACCGCCCGAGGACGTATCGTTTCGAGACGAATGGCCGTCCGCTCCGGATCGCCTTCCTCGATTTGACGAGGGACCTTCGGGAGGACGGCGGCTCGTTGATCGCTGAGCTGGCGGCGGTGATTTCCGTCGATGGAAAACGCTAGCCGGAAAGAGCGCCGCAGTCCCGGCAAAGAAGGCCTCCCAGGCCCCCCCCGGCGACTATAGGACCGCCCTACGGCTGACCGCGTCAGCGACCGTGAGAGTCATCCGGACTATCTCTCACGGCCTCTAGGACTTTCTTGGCGACAGTTCGCCCATTGTCGAAGACCGGCTCCCCTGGCACGGCTGACAGCTCCCGATCTCGACAATCTCTCGATCGTCGCGGCTTTGCCTTCGACGCCGCTGCTCGGATCATCGAGTCATGACGACGTTTTCCCCGACTCGACGTCGGGAAGCGAAAGGCTCGTCAGACCCGACTGGAGACCCATCGGCGGACGACATGCCCGGTGTGCGAGTGAGCCGACAAAACGGCGGGCCGCTCGCCGACCATGGTTCGAGAGGAGAGAACGAATATCCACGCCACACGAACGGCCTCTGACTCGCGTCAGCAATTGCTGGCCAAGTGATCGGGCTTCAAGCCTCGCTCGATCTTCGAGTGCGAACCGGTCATTCGACCCATCCGACTTTGACGTGGCGAAACTTCGTCGGAAGACTCCCAGTGAATCTGAGAAACGGCAACGCGATTCCGCACGGAGCTCGGTCCATCGTGATCCCGTAGGACATGGTCGCGCCCCTCAGTCACCCCTTACGAGCATCTCGGCGAATTCGTCGAGGGTGACGCAGCGTGCGCGCGAACGTTCGAGAACGCGTGTGGTTTCCAGGAATCTACGGTCGTTGGTCACCAAGAAATCGACATACGCGGCGTAAGCGTAGTGGCTCAAGTCGAACTTCGTCCCTTTTTCGATCCGTCGCCCCTCCCGATGAAGAAGATCCAGATTCGCCAGAAAATACCCTCTCACGTTTACTAATGTCGGGACGTCCCGCGGCGAGACCAGTTTGAGACGATCGGAAGAGAGCCCCCAGCTCTCGCCCTCTCGCTCGATGTCGTCCACGCACCAATCACGAATCCGCCCCTCAAGTGGCTCAGCTCCCGCGTAGAACTTCTGTACGTCGACCTTGTTCACGTGAACGTACCGATCGACTTTCGCTCGCGCCGAGCGCTCGTCACTGAGGTATTCGTCTTTCTCCTTCAGACCAGAACTTCCCATCTCGTTGACAATCCCCCCGCCCTCGAAGCCACGCCACAAATGCCTAGCCAGTTTCCGATCGAAG
>CAYZGY010001268.1:0-1929 GCA_964478085.1 uncultured Planctomycetia bacterium | reverse complement strand
CAGGTCACGTCCGTCGATGGTGACGCGTGCGTTCGCGGTGAAGTTCGTGCCGCGAAGCGTGACACGGAGGCCGCCGCCGATCGGTCCCACGGCGGGCTCGATCGACTCGATCGTGGGACCGGGAGGGCCGTAGCGGTACCCGTCCTCGAGGGTGTGTGAGCCGATCTCGTTGCTGACTCGGATGTCGACCGGGCCTTCCCCTAGACCGGCGGGCATGTCGACGATCTCGATGCGCTCGCAGTCGATGACGTCATAGTTCTCGCGAGAAACGATGCGCCCGTCGATACGCAGCGCCGTGCCCGAGGTGAACGAGAAATTTCGTCCCTCGAGAATGACCGTATTCCCACCCGTCACCTCACCGAAGTTCGGCTCGACGGAGAGGATCTCGACCGAGATGTCGGCGTTGTCACGTTGACCGTAGAGCGAGACGACGCCGGCTTGATCGTCCGCGTGGAGAGTGCGTAGCGTCAGTCCTTGGTTTCGCGCGCCGCCGAACATCGTCGCGTCGAGGATTTCCGTGTGGTCGAGTCCGAGCGCGTGGCCGAATTCGTGGACTGCGACGCCGAGGATGTCCCAATCCCCCGGGCGAGGGTCTTCTCCGGAACTCCAGTCGTTGGCGAAGCCCTCGGTCTCCGAAAAGAATACGATATCGAACCGGTCGATGGTGTTGCCCCGACCGTCGATGATCGTCGCGGCGAGCGCCTGGCCAACGTCGCGATCCTGCCACGAGACGTTGTTGATACCGTCGCTGAGATTGGAGCCGGCGCGGGTCGCGCGCCCGCGCTACTCGAATCGGAAGAACGACTCGCCCTGCTCGCTCCAGCGATTGGCACCGCAGACGAGCGCGCGCTCCTGAATCTCGCGGGAGCCACCCGGATTCGCCGGAAAGTTCGGATTGACGTGGAAACGGGCGACATTCGTGGACCAGCTAGGGCCGATGATCTCGAAGGCCGACGCGGTCTGCGTGACGAGTATGGTCTGTAAGACAAGCACAGTCTGTAAGACAAGCACAGTCTGTAAGACAAGCACAGTCTGTAAGACAAGCACAGTCTTTGGGGTTAGCACAGTCTTTGGGGTAAACACAGTCTTTGGGGTAAACACAGTCTTTGGGGTAAACACAGTCAGGAGGGGGAAACATCGACGGTTCATCGATCACCTCCCTTCTCGCTCGTCTCGGTCGTCTTCGCGTCGTGCGAGTGAGTCGTGCTCGAGGAGCCTCCTTCGATCTTTCCTGGCTCGAGCGGTGGACGCGTGCGCTGAATCGCGATCGTCTTCTGAACGCGATCGCGCAAGGTCGCGAGAGGGGTGTTGATCGAGATCGGCAGCTGCGCCTTTCCCATCACCGTTTCGTAGACGCGATCCGGCTCACCGTTCCGCCCCGTGATCTTGTCGCGATGAAAGCGATACTTTCCTTGCAGCCAGCCCGTCGTCCAGAGTCGACCGTCGATGATGCGGACGAAAAGGACCACGCGCTCACCGACTTGGTACTTGGGCGACTCGGGGCAGCGCTGCCAGCGATCGCCGATCTGCCCGCCGAGGAACTGCACGGTCAGCTCGCGGATCGTCGGCCCGTCACTGCTTTTGGCCGGGCGGACGATGTCCTTGCGTCGATCGAGGCTGTCTTTCCAGACCTCCTCGACCTTGATGCGGACGTCGGTCATCATCACCTCACCCGTGTCCGCGAGGTTGTCCCAACGCGAGCCCATCGAGACGACCTGCCCCACGACGATGAACTTCGATTTCGCGACCATGGACTCGAACGAGATCTTGCGTAGCGCCGCCGAGGCGGTGTTCGATGCCAGAGTCGCGAGCAAGAGGCCCAGGATGAGCCTCGCCTTCGCCGGACGAATCGACGAAATTCGCATGCTTTGTTCTCCGCAGGTGTCGGATATTGCGGGGGTTGCGACGTCCGCCGGACGCCGGACGCCG
>CAYZGY010001267.1:0-1931 GCA_964478085.1 uncultured Planctomycetia bacterium | reverse complement strand
ATGCTCGCGCCCTGATACGCGGCGTTGTCGAAGGGGTGCGCCCCCTCGAGCTGCTTGCGGTCGTCTTCGAACGCGTGCTCGCCGAGGCCGTCGAACGTGACGCAGCGAAGAAAGCGGGCGGGAATGATGCGATCGGTGTCGATGTCATCGCCCCGGACGGGGACGGCTCGACCTTCGACGCGGAGGATTTCGTTCGAGTTCTGCGACATGGTTGATTCCGTTCCTCTCTTAGAGCAGCTCACGAACGTCGGTCACTTCGCCGGCGACCGCGGCGGCGGCGACCATCGCGGGGCTCATCAGGAGCGTGCGACCGGTCGGGCTGCCCTGGCGTCCCTTGAAGTTGCGATTCGACGATGAGGCGCAGAGCTGACGACCCGAGAGCTTGTCGGGGTTCATCGCGAGGCACATCGAGCAGCCGGCACCGCGCCACTCGAAACCGGCGTCGGAGAACACCTGGTCCAGACCCTCTGCCTCGGCTTCGATGCGGACTTGAACCGACCCGGGAACGACGAGCGCCTTGACGTGCGAGGCGACCTGACGCCCCTTCGCGACCTTCGCTGCTTCGCGCAGGTCGCTGATGCGTCCGTTCGTGCAGGAGCCGATGAACGCGACGTCGACCTTCTTGCCCGAGATCGGCGAGCCACCGTCGAAGTCCATGAACTCGAGCGCCTCGGAGACCGAAACCCTCTCGGCCTCCTCGACACCGTCGGCGGATGGAAGGCTCTCGTCGACCCCGACGCTCTGACCCGGGTGGATTCCCCAGGTGACGTGCGGGCGGATCTGGTCTCGGTCGTTGTGGATGTCGGCGTCGATGGTCGGGTCGGCGTCCGAACGGCGGTATCGCGTGCACTGGACGGGCGCGTCCCACTGGTCCGCGGACGGAGCGTGGGGTCGACCCTTGATGTACTCGAACGTCGTATCGTCCGGGTTGACGTACCCGACGCGCGCTCCGCCCTCGATCGACATGTTGCAGACGGTCATGCGCTCTTCCATGGTCATGCGCTCGATGACCTCGCCCGCGTACTCGTAGGCGAAGCCGACACCGCCCTTGACGCCGAGACGCCGAATGATCCCGAGGATGACGTCCTTCGCAAAGACGCCGTCGCGCAGCGTCCCGTTCACTCGGATGCGGCGCACCTTGAGCGGATCCATCGCGAGGCACTGGCTCGCGAGGACGTCGCGCACCTGACTCGTTCCGATCCCGAACGCGATCGCGCCGAAGGCTCCGTGGGTCGAGGTGTGGCTGTCTCCACAGGCGATGGTCATGCCCGGCTGGGTCAGACCGAGCTCCGGTCCGACGACGTGAACGACGCCCTGGCGCTGGTCGCCGAGGCCGAAGAGAGGAACGCCGAACTCGCGGCAGTTCTTCTCGATCGCGCTCATCATCTCCTCCGCGAGCCCGTCCTCGAAAGGACGCGCCTGCGAGTGGGTCGGGACGATATGGTCGACCGTCGCGAAGGTGCGCTCGGGGTGGCGAACCTCCAGCCCACGCTCGCGAAGAGCCCCAAACGCTTGCGGGCTCGTGACTTCGTGGATCAGGTGAAGGCCGATAAAGAGCTGGGTTTGGCCGGTGGCGAGCTCACGGATCCCGTGACTCTCCCACACTTTTTGGAGAAGGTTTTTTCCCATGCCGCTGACCCTTTCAGAGGGGACACTCGGTTCTCGACAGAACGCGGCATTGTAGCAGAAGCGGGCACGGGTCTCAATCGACGGCCCGCCGCGCCCACCGAAGAGCGCTCCTTGGACGAACCGAAGACTCGACGACAAGCCAGTTTCGATTTCCCGCAGGGACCAACGATGAGGGGAGAGCATCTCGGAAACCGAAGAACCGCCGAACACGAGAGGTCTCATCCCTGTTTCCTCTCTCTGGTCGGGGCGCTGCTCTTCGTCCCGCTGCTCTTCGTCCCGCTGCTCTTCGTCCCGCTGCTCTT
>CAYZGY010001266.1:0-1932 GCA_964478085.1 uncultured Planctomycetia bacterium | reverse complement strand
CCCTGGCAGAGAACGACCTGTTCGCCGGAGAGCTCGATGAGAGGGTTGTCGTCGTAGAGCGCGGGGTTCTTTCTTACCTGCCGGTAGCTCGCGTGCGCGACGTCGTACGACGAGAACCCGGCTGGCATGCCGCGCGCGAGATCGCGGATCTCGTCGATCTTCGTGCGGTAGAGCGGCAGGAGCGAGAGCGGGACGACGAGCGTCGAGAGCGATCGAAGGACGGGAATCGCGAGGACCTCGGCACCGAATCGTGCGGAGGCCTTGACGCAGCCGGACCACGCCGGCGCGCTGAGGATCGTCAGCTCGGGTCGTCGCCGATCTTCTTCCGTCCACGTCGGTGCGGCCATGCCGCCACCCCAGGAGTGGTGGATATTGACCGTGCGAGCTCCCGTGGGTCGCTCCGCCTCGGCGACTCGCAGTCGCGCTCGGTACGTCTCGTTGAGAACTTCCGTTCGTGCGAGCTTGGCCCCACCGGGAAGGAGCTCTTGTACGATCGCGTGGTCCTCGTAGCCGGGTGGAATGACCGAGCGAAAGACGAACGAGTAGCGCGAGCACAGCTCGGCAGCGCACCCGACTCCGCTCTCGGTGTCGACACGCAACCGAGCCGCGTACGCGCGCGCGAGCTGGATGCTTTCGAAGATGCCCGGAACGACGAGAACGTCGACGAGCTCGTCTCCGTCTCCGCAGTGGGCTACCTCGACCCACGATAGATCAGGCAAAGCGTCTTGTCCGGCTTACGGAGGATCGCGTTGGTAGAGCTTGCCGTCCGAGTCGAACTGGTACTTCCACACCGTCGCCGGGAAGAACACGAGCTGAGAGACTCGGTAGGTCCAGAGCTTACTCCTGAAGATGCGTTCGGCGTCGAGGTCGGCCGTCGGCGTGGTGCCGTCGATGTACGCCGGATAGCCGATGGCGAGGAAGACTTCGTGTTTCGACATGCCGATGGCGGCTCGGCCGCGTTCGATCAGCGACTTGCTGTTCTCGGACACCTTGTCGAGGCCAATCGCTGCGCGATCGGCCGCGAAGTGCTTCGCGACGAAGCGGTCCACGCCGGCTTCCCCGATCGCGAAGGGAATCTCCTTGTAGAGGATTCGGCACGGGATGCCGTCGATGGTCACCTCGACGTACTGGCTCGTGTAATCCGTGATCTTCGCTTCACTTCCCGCCGCCAAGAGGTCGGTGTAGGCGAGGAAGTTCGAGCGGTAGATCGCCTTGAGAGGACCTTGCTGCTCGCCGAACATCGTGTGGCGAGTGTAGAAGGTCTTTCCGATGGCCTCGGTCTGAACCGAAATGGGGCGGTGGGCGCAGGAAACTTGGATTCCCAAAGTGAAGGCCAAGAGCGCGAGTAGCGCAAAACTTCGCATCGGGGTAACTCCTCTGGATCTTCCCTCGGACCTCGGATGTAGGGTCCGGTCAACTTCTTCGGTGACTTATACGGGATCGTGAACCCAAGTGCCAGCCCTGCCCGGCGAAACGACGGAAGGTCCAGCGCACAAAGGAGTTGTCAGCGTTTCGCCGCTGAGTTATGTTCAGCTGCTTGTTTCGGTCTGCAGACCTCAGCAGAGCCTGCTCCGACCTACCTGCTCAGACCCTATCCCCAAGGTGAAGCACGTGACCGAGAGTTCCGACCTCTCCACGCCGGATGCCGACGCACGCACGCAGCGGGCGGCGAACGCGCGCACGCAGCTCGATGCGCAAGTCCGCGAGATGATCGCTTGGCACTTCAGCCCGGAGACGGGCTGCCCCTTTTGGCTCGACTACGTCGAGAAGCTCGACTGGGATCCGCGCGACGTGATCCAGGGCTTCGACGATCTCAAGAAGTTCCCGCTCTTCGAGGACGAGTGGTTGCGCGGTGGTCCCGTGCGTCGCTGGCTGCCGAAGGGCCTCGCCGATCAGCCCGCCTACGTCTTCGAGACGGGCGGGACGACGGGC
>CAYZGY010001265.1:0-1937 GCA_964478085.1 uncultured Planctomycetia bacterium | reverse complement strand
ACGATGCCGGTGGTACCGTCGGTAGAGTCGCCGTGCTCTTCTCGATTCGACTTGAGCTCCTGCCGCAAGAGGTGCTCGCGGTGCTCCTGCGTCATTCGCTGACGTGCCTGCGAGGAGATCTCGCTGCGCAGCTCGAAGACGGTGACCTCGTGACCGAGCGTCTCGTAGAGCATGCGGAGCGCTTCTTGAAATCCCTTCGCTGCGAGCAGCTCCTGCTGCTGCCGGCAGTCCACGTGAAGGACCGAGCTGTAGAAGAAGCACATCTTCCGGGGGTCGGAGCTGCTCGAGAGGTATCCGAGCACCTCCTCGGGCAACGAGTTGCCCGAGATCGAGAGCAGCCGACGCATCTGATCCCTGACCTCGAGGACGAGTGCGTCGGTCTCCGACGACTCGACGATCTCGCCGCCGTCGAGGGGCGCAGGCTCGACCGTGGCGACAAAGTGGGCTCGATCTCGACTGAGCTCGCGCCACACGACGCGCTCGCCGCCCTCGACGACGAGGCGCATCACCCGGCCGTCCATCGGCACGGCCTTCTTGATCTCGGCGACCACACCGATCTCGGCTAGCTCGTCTCCGGTCCTCGGGTGCTCGAAATGCGGCTCACGCTGAGCGACGACGAAGAGCTCCTTGGGATCCGAAGCGAGCGCGGTGTCGACGGCCGACTGGGACTCACGACGCCCGACGATCACCGTCTGGACCTCGCCCGGGAACAGGACACAGTCTCGCAAAGCGAGGAGTGGCAGGGGCTGCCTGGGAGTGGTCTCGATCATGGCTCCTTCTCCGTGAGATATCGCGTCTTGCATCGCTGATGCTCGTCGCGATATGTTGTCTGGTTCATCGGTCTTGGACGCGCGACCCGCGTGAACCTTCGGCCCCCCTTCGTAAGACTTTGTCAGACATCGTCGAAGATCTCCGGATCTCCGGATCTCCGGTTTTTGAGGAATCCCACATGGCCACGAGAGACTACGTCACCCGCAAAGAATACGACGCCTGGATCGCCGAATGCGCCGCGCTCGCGATCGCCTGCGGCTACCCCGTCCAGGACGACATGATCAACGACAACACTGGGCTGGTGTTCGGCACGGATCAGTACGAGTCCTTCGTGAACGGCATCTGGTCGCGCGAGCCGTTCGAGGTCTTCGCGATCTTCCAGGCGCTCAACGAGCCGGCGATCCACGGCCTTCCCGACGACGGATCGATGCAGTGGGCGCAGTTCGGCGGTCTCTGCGACAAGCTGATGATCGTCCACCCGGGCAAGTTCTGCAGCCCCCACCTCCACTGGCGCAAGACCGAGTTCTACGAGATCGTGCTCGGCGAGATGGAGCTCTACTACGCGCCGGACATCATCGACGACGAGCGCCTCAACGTGAAAAAGGAAGGCCTGATCGACAGCCACCCGATGCCGAAGGGCGAGAAGCGCCCCGACTCGGTCCGGCTGCCAGCGGGTCGCGAGCACACCTACGAGCAGCTCACGGAGTACCGCAAGCTCGGCGTCGGCGATCCGAAGTTCGTGATGCACCGCAAGCACCTCCACGCCTTCGGCTGCCCGCACGACGCGAAGACTCCGGTCGTCATTCGCGAAGGTTCGGCGTACAGTCACGAGCCGACCGCGACAGGCAAGGTCGACATCCTCAAGGACTGGCAGCACATCCACGACAACGGCTTCCTGCTCGAGGGTCTCGACGAGAGCCGTCTGGCGAATCAGATTCGCGAGGACTGATGACGACCAGAGCACACCCATCCCTTCTGGCACTCGCACTCCTCGCGACACTCGTGAGCGGTTGCGGCAGCACGCCGATCGAGGAGTCGTTCGAGCCGATCTTCAACGGCGAGGACCTCGACGGCTGGGTCCAAGTCCTAGACTCGCCTTGGCGCGTCGCGGACGGCGTGCGCGTGTCGGCTCCAGACCCGCACCGCCGCCGCGCCGGGGCAAGCTG
>CAYZGY010001264.1:0-1946 GCA_964478085.1 uncultured Planctomycetia bacterium | reverse complement strand
CCCAGCTCCGACCCGAGCGAGCGCGACGGCGATCACGATGATCGCCGGTGTCTCGTTGATGGCGTTCTTCTTCGGCGCGGCCGTGCCGGCCGCGCGCTGCGGCGAGGACGCGACGAATCTGGGCGAAGGCGAGCTCGCCGCCGCGATCGTGCGGGATCTCGCCAAGGGGTGGAGCGGCGCGGTCGGGCTCGTCGTCATCGTTATCATCTTTGCGGTGGCGCGTCGTCATGCGGGGGCGACGGCTTGGGCGGCGCTCGGTATCGCGGTGCTGGGACTCGGAACTCGCGTCCTCGAGATGCTCGCGATCCACGTGCGAGTGGGGGACGTCTACGCAGAAAGCCCACCGACGCTTCCCTGGGAGACGCCGGTGGGTTTTCACGAGGATCTCTTCTTGTTTGCGGCGAAGTGGGCGCTTCCCGTGCTGACGGTGATGGCTGCGATCGCGATTCTGTTTCTGCGCCGAAAGCGACGCCCCGGTTCGTCGACTTGACGATCGACTCTTCGTTCTCGAGACGCTTCCCGTGCTCGAGTATCGCGCGCGCCGCCGCGGCCTCGCCCTCTCGCGCGGAGCGTTCGAAGTACTCGATGAACTCTTCCTCGCTGAGCTCCGCGAGCTCGTCTTCGAGTCTCCCGTCTACCCGACGGCTCTCGAGCTCGCGCCTCGAGCTCGCGCCTCGAGTCAGGTCAGCAAGCTCTGTGATCCCGATGGATCGAGCTTCTGACGAGCTGACGAAGTGGGAAGAGAAGAAGGCCGACGATCTCGAGAATCGTCGGCCTTCCGTCTGAACTTGGTGCCCAGGAATGGAGTCGAACCATCACGAGGTGTAACCCTCACTAGGCCCTCAACCTAGCGCGTCTGCCAATTCCGCCACCTGGGCATCGATATGTCTTGCGTTCTGCCGTGAAGCAGAGGAGAGAGTTTACCGAGGCGGACCAGAGAATCAAGACCCTCGGAGCGGAATTCGGCCAAGGTTTTTCGGCCTCGGGAAGGGGGGGCGAAGGGAATCGGGATCGGGGCTCGTCGGGTCTTCGGCGAACGTGTTACGCTGTCCTTCGTGGCGCGGTCGTCCGGTGAACGCGCCAGAAGAGGAAGAGATGAGCTCCGAACGAGAGGCGGGCACTCGAGACGCCGGCACCCGAGACGCCATGACCGACAGCGCCGATCGCGAAAGCGTCGTCATCCGTGGCGTGCCGCTCCGCAGGGTCGGGCTCGTGGCCGGTGCCGGCAGCTTTCCCTTCGACGTCGCGCGTGGCGTTCGCAAGCGCGGCTTCGAGGTCGTCTGCGCCGGAATCAAGCACGAGGTCTCTCCCGAGATCGCGGACGAGGTCGACGTCTTCACGACGTACGGCGTCGGGCGTATCGGTGCGGTCATGCGCTTTTTCAAGCGTCACGGCGTCAGCCACGTCTCGTGGGCGGGCGGGATTCGCAAAGACCGTCTGTTCACGCCGTCACGGATCTTCTCTCTCCTCCCCGACCTGCGTATGATCAAGCTCTGGCTCTTTCGCATGCGCGACCGCCAGAGCCAGACGATTCTCGGCGCGCTCGCCGACGAATTCGAGAGCGAGGGCCTCCTCTTGACCCACTCCACCGAGTTCTGTCCCGATCTTCTCGCCCCGGCCGGCGTCCTCGGACGCGTGCAGCCGTCGAAGAAGCAGTGTTCCGATATCTCCTTCGGCTGGAGGATCTGTCGCCGCATGGCGGACCTCGACGTCGGGCAGAGTATCGTCGTCTACGAGCGCTCGACCATCGCAGTCGAGGGAATCGAGGGCACCGACCGGAACATCCAGCGGGCGGGGGAGCTCTGCCGCAAGGGCGGTTTCACCGTGATCAAGCTTCCCAAGGAAGGGCACGACATGCGTTTCGACGTTCCGGCTGTCGGGCCCAGCACGATCGAGACGATTCACGCGGCCAGGGGAAAGGTGCTCGCGATCCAGGCCGGCAAGAC
>CAYZGY010001263.1:0-1961 GCA_964478085.1 uncultured Planctomycetia bacterium | reverse complement strand
GGTTGGGGTGAATCGATCGCGAAGCGATCGAGAGGGGGCTTCCCGAAAGCCCCCTGAACCTAGCGCCGTCGGTTCGAGATCCGAGTCCGGAGAAGCTCGATCTCTTCGAGCAGCTCGGGCTTCTTGGCGACGAGCTTTTCGACACAACGCAGTGCGTAGAGCACCGTGGTGTGATCGCGGCCGCCGAATCGCTTGCCGACTTGGGCGAGGGACAGAGGCGTGAGCTCTCGCGTCAAAAACATGCCGATCTGGCGAGCCTTGACGACGGTGCGGATCTTCACGGGAGAGAGGATCTGCTTGAGCGGGACCTCGAAGTAGTCCGCGATGACCTGGATGACGTCGTCGGCGTTGACCGCTCCGGAGGGGTTGCCCACAGTCGGCGTTCCTCCCTGGGAGCTCGTCGCGGCGAGGGCTCCGCTCTCGAGCGAATCCGTGCTCGGAAGGCGATCGCGGAGAGTCGTTCCGCCATCTTCGAGGCTCGAGATTCCTTCGGGGAGGAAATCGCGCAGCGCGAGGCGTGCCATCTCGATCGACAGCGGCCGACTGTGCAGGTCCGCTACGTGGGTCAAGCCGGTCAGCGCACCTTCGAGCTCGCGCAAGCTCGTGGTGACCTGATCGGCGAGGAAGCTCTCGACCCGCCTGGGCCGCTCGTGCCTTGGCGACCGCGACGCGGGTCTCGTAGTCGGGAAGCTCGAGCTTGACCTCGAGTCCGCCGCGCAGGTGATTCGCTAGCCGGCCCGAGAACTCCTCGATCTCGAGGGGCTTGCGATCGCTGGTCAGGACGATCTGTCGCCCGAGCCCGAGCAGGTTGCTCGAAATCTCGAGGAGCGCGTCCTGGGTCTTCTTCTTGTCGCTGAGGAACTGGACGTCGTCGATCAGGAGGACGTCGTACCCGGCGCAGTCCTCGAGGAAGTCGTCGAGAGCGTGGTTCTGGGTCGCGTGGATGTAGCGGTTCGTGAAGGCCTCGCCCGTCGTCATAAGTACGAGAAAATTAGACGTTTGCGAGATTCTGTGGGCGAGCGCATGGAGGAGGTGCGACTTGCCGACGCCCGACGGGCCGTGGATCGAAACCGGGTTGTACGTCTTGCCGGGGTGCTCCGAGACGGCGAGCGCGGCCGCGTGGGCGACTCGCGAGCTCGCCCCGACGACGAAGGTCTCGAAGGTGAACGCGGGGTGGAGCGAGCCTCCGCTTGCAGCCTTTCCGTTGGTTCCGGCGCGGTCCGACCCGTTGGTTCCGGCGCGGTCCGACCCGTTGGTTCCGGCGCGGTCCGACATCGCAGCCGAAGTGCCACCTGGCGGAATCGACGTCTCGTCCCGCAGCTCGACGCGGACATTCGCGCCCGGAGCGTGCACCCGATCAGCGACGTCTTGAATCGTCGCGCCGAACTTCGACTCGAGGCACTTTCGCCGGAACGAGTTGTCGGCGATCAGAAGGAAGGTATCAGGCTCGACGAAGCGACACGGGACTCCACGAAACCAAGTCTCGTAGTCATGCGCGCCGAGCGAATCCCGCAGTTGTCGTTCGAACGTGTGTGCTAGTCCGACAGATCGACCCTGCGAGTCCGACGAAGACGGGGTCCTCGAGGACATTTCCAACCACCAATTCCAAGAGAGAATCTATTACGAACTGGAAGGATGTTAGCAAACCCCAAGATGAACGGTCAACTGGATTCGACGACCGCAGGATATTCCGTTTTCTGCTTGCCGAGAGACCGTCTCATCGCGTTCTTCGCGGCCTCCGATCACACGATGATCTTCGTGCGTTTGTCGACTCGCGCCGTCTTGCAAAGGGAGTTCATTCCGCTACAATCCCACAGTTCGACCCGGTCGGCGATCGACGTGTGCTGCGCGACTTGTTCTCGACGGCTCATGTTACGCCGGCCCACTGCGGAGAGGTGGCTGAGTGGTTTAAAGCGACGGATTGCTAATCCGTTGTACTGTAATTACGCGGTACCCGGGGT
>CAYZGY010001262.1:0-1962 GCA_964478085.1 uncultured Planctomycetia bacterium | reverse complement strand
TCTTGAGGTCGTCCATGAGGATCTCGGCGCTGAATTTCGTCGCCAATCGAGCCTGGAGCTTGCTGATGGCTTCCTGCTCTTTCGCTCTTGCGAGGTCGGCGCGCGCTTCGGCGCGCACTTCATCGAGAGTCTTTTGGCGACTCGCGTTCTTGGCATCGCAGCGAAGGACGTACCACGCGTCACCGACCTTCACGGGAACGTCGCCCACCTGACCCACCTCGGCCGCGAGAAGCTGCGCGACTCCCGTGGGGGAGGCGCCGAGTCCAGGGAGCGGCTTGCCGGCGACGGCTCCACTCGGGGCAGGCTCGAAGCGCTCTGCGATGCTCTCTGCAGCGTCGGCGTCAGAGGCGAGGGCCGCGATCGCTGTCTTCGCCTCGGGCTCGCTCGCGAAACGGACGCTCGAGAAGCCGACGTCTTCGGGATCGACGTAGCTCTCGAGATTCGCATTGTAGTGATTCTTCACGTCGACTTCGGTGATCGAGCGAAGCGTCTCCTTCCGCAAGGAGTCGATGAGCTGCTGCGCGAGCCACGTGCGACGGAATCGACCGACCGCGCTGTCGTGCTCAGCGCCCTGGCCGAGTCCGCGCGAGAGCGCTTCGCGGTAGAGGACCTTTCCCGTCAGCACTTGCTCGACGATCGGCCGCAAGGTCTTGGCGCTCTCGAGCTGCTTCGAGACGAGGCTCGAGATCTGCGCGGCCATCGCGTCGGGGTCGGCAGCCGGATTCATCATCGCGACCTGCGCTTCCATCTGCGCGACGAGCTCCGTCTTGATCTCGTCGATCGTGATCTTGTCCTCGCCGACTCGTGCGACGACGGGGCTCTTCGACACGCTTCCTTCGACGGTCGTTTCGCGCAGGAGGTGCTCGCGCACCTCCTCCTTGCCGAGCGTCGACAGGGTCTCGAGGAGATGACGCTGCGCCTTGCGGCGCTGATCGCGGCCAGCGACGAGCTCGACTCGCGTGAAGAGCGCGGCGGCGGCTTCGGCTTCGCCGGCCCGCTGAAGGCACCTTCCACGTCGGTAGGCGGTCTCGGCGAGCTCCGCTTCGTCGAGCGACGCGGTTCTTTCGTACTCTTCCCAGGCGCGAGCCGCCTCGGCGAATAGCGTCCGTTCCTCGAGCCGTATCGCGAGCGCGTGCAGATGCTCGGCGTCGCTGCCGGCCGCTCCGCCTCCCGATCCGTCCGCTCCAGATCCGGCCGAGCCGCCGCCTCGTACGAGCAAGAGCGCGAGAAGGACGACCGACGCGATGCTCGCGAGCGCGGTGATCACGGGCAGCAGCCCGCCGCGGGAGGACTTCGGTGCTTCAGGGAGGGAGAGGTCGAGGTTCGGAGAGCTCATCGTCTTGTCTTCGGTATCGAGTCTCAGCGGTACATCTTCTTCTCGCGCTGTCGGAAGAAGCTCGAGAGTGATTGGACGTAGTCTTCGCCCGTCGTGATATCGAGCTCGTCGACCTCGAGAGAGCGCATCAGGTTGTCCTGTCGGCTGCGCTCCTCGTGGGCCTGCGTCTCGAAGAGCCGGCGGATCTTCGCGCTGCGCGAGTCGACGACGACGATCTCGCCTGTCTCGGAGTCTTCCAGCGCGATCAGCCCAGCGTCGGGCAGCTGGACCTCGCGCTGGTCGCTCGTGCGGACGGCGATGAGGTCGTGCTTCGCGCGCACGGCCGATAGGTCCTTCTCGAAGTCGCTCGAGATGAAGTCGGAGATCAGAAAGACCGTCGCACGTCGCCGCTGGACGCGTGCAAGGAATTGCAGCGCTTCGGAGATGTCCGTGCCGCGAGACCTCGGCTCGAAGGTGAGGAGCTCGCGGATGACGCGCAGCACGTGCTTCTTGCCCTTCTTGGGCGGGATGTACATCTCGACTTGATCCGAGAAGAGGATCAGGCCGAACTTGTGACCGTTGCGAATCGCGGAGAATGCGATGAGCGCCGAGAACTCCGCCGCGAGCTCGTTTTTCTGCTGCTGGCC
>CAYZGY010001261.1:1755-1967 GCA_964478085.1 uncultured Planctomycetia bacterium | reverse complement strand
CATCGAGGGGGAGGAGGCATTCGATCGTCCGACCTTCGAACGCATCCGCAAAATCCTCCTCGACTACTGGAGCGCCAGCTTCACCGCACTCGGCGCGTGCCATGAAGACGGCTACGGTCCGAACCTCGGCCTGCGCGCCGGCGCGCGCGGCCGCCTCGCGCTCGCCCCGCGCGGCGCCAACATCTTAGCCCCCCCGGAGGACCCGGACGTTT
>CAYZGY010001261.1:0-1745 GCA_964478085.1 uncultured Planctomycetia bacterium | reverse complement strand
TCGCCTGTTTTTTATGACTCTAGCAGGAACACCGGCGACAACATCTTCGCGACCGAGAAGTACCGGAACTTTCTCGACCACTTCGTCATCGATCACGAACCGTTCCCGGGTGGTCGGCTCATCGGCGGTGCCTCGGGCGGTCCCTATCCCGAGATTTATCCGACGAGCATCATCATCGCTCGCTACATGCACCCTCTTCACCCGTCGGCGAACTTGGGATTCCGCCACATCCATCACATCGAAGACGGAAAGTTCGATCGCCGCATCCGTTGGCAAGGCCACCTCGACTACACGATGTTCGGCGGCGACTGGATCGGCCCGGAGAGCCGCGAAGAGCACTATCGATCGACGAACCTGCCCCTCGCGCGATTCTTTCCCGCACGTGGCAAGCTGATCTCGCGAAGCGATTGGACGAACGGCGCGCTCCAGCTCGTTTTCGACGCGAGGCCCGACGCTCACTCGATCGGCCACGACAAGGTCGACCGAGGCAACTTCAGTCTCGCCAGTCACGGTCGCGTCTGGGCGACGAGCGGCGACTTCGGCAAGTTCAATAAGAGCGAAGAGAACTCTCTCGTCCACATCGACGGCAAGGCGCAGCCTTGGAAGGCACCGAGCGTTCGGTTTCTCGCGCATCACATCGACGCGATCTCGAGCTCCGGAGTCGCCGATCTCGAGTACGCCTACGACTGGCAGTGGAGCCCGCCTTGGCCCGACAAGAGCACCGGGTTCTCGAAGGAATGGACCCGTGAAGACGCCGACCCGCGCGATCTCGGTTGGCCGCGCGAGCACGCTCCGAGTTGGCTTCCGAAGTCGCTCTACGGCAGCGCGACGGGCTACGCGAGCCGCCTTCCGGCCGGGAACTGGCTCCACCGTCGCGCGTACAATCCTATCGAGCGAGCGATTCGCTCGACCCTCGCCGTGAACGGAGAGCGGCCGTACGTGATCATCGCCGACGACATCCGAAAGGACTCCGAGGAGCACACGTACAGTTGGTTCCTGCAGATCCCTCTCGACGTCTCGCTGGATCGAAGTGACGGCAACGACTTCGTCCTCCGAGAAGCCGAGGACGATCGTCGCCTCCTCCTACGGGCGCTGCAAGCCGACGTCTCGGGCGGCAAGCTCTCCTCGCGCACCGAGGACTACGTCGCGCACTTCGACAAACGCCGTGGAACGAAGACACCCGGTCGCCGACTGATTCTCGAAGGTCGGTCCGTCGCACCGCGTTTCAAGTTCATGCTCTTTCCACACATCGCTGGCGATCCACTGCCAAGGACGTCTCGCGATGGACAGAAGCTCCGCTGGAGGATCGAATGGGCGAAGCAACGTGACACGGTGACCTTCGACGATGATCAAAAGCCGGACCCGATTCGCGTGCAGAGGGACTGAGATCGCCACACGGTTCGTCGTTCGTGGGACGCTCCTCTGGGTTTTTCTATCGATCTCGAGCGGCTGCATCACCGCGAATCTGTGGCGCTCGCTGCCGGAAGATTCGCACGAGTTCTCGGTGCGCCTCGAAGGGTCACCAGAAACACCCGAGGGACACGAGCTATTCGCCACCTTTCAACAGGTGAATCGATACGAGGACGGCGTGTACTGCCTCTCGATCGATGCTGCCGATGCTGGAGCATTGGCGAGTTTCAGCGACGAAGAGCTCGGGCGAATCGGCCGCTTGGACGCCGAATCGACTTCGTCAACGGGCTGTTCGCAGCCTGTTGAAGAAGTGCTTCGAGTGGACAAGCGAGACG
>CAYZGY010001260.1:0-1972 GCA_964478085.1 uncultured Planctomycetia bacterium | reverse complement strand
AGCGACGATCGAGTCGGCGAGCTTGCGCTTCGACTCCTGCAGGCCGGAGATGCGCTCCTCGATCGAGTCGGCAGCGACGAATCGATACGCGAAGACCTTCTTGTTCTGACCGATACGGTGCGCACGGTCGATCGCCTGTGCCTCCACCGCCGGGTTCCACCAGGGATCGAGGATGAAGACGTAGTCGGCCGCTGTCAGGTTGAGTCCGACGCCACCCGCCTTGAGTGAAATCAGGAAGAACTTGACGTTCGGGTCGTTCTGGAAGCGATCGACGCGTCCTTCGCGGTTCGTCGTCTGGCCGTCGAGATACTCGTAGACCTTGTCCTTCGAATCGAGCTCCTTACGAAGCAATGCGAGGAGCGAGGTGAACTGCGAGAAGATGAGGACCTTGTGGCCCTCGTCCTCGACCTCATCGAGCATCGAGAGGAGCACTTGGAACTTGCCGGAAGCCATGTCCTCGTGATCGTCGTCGATGAGCCCCGGGTGACACGCGGCCTGTCGCATGCGTAGGAGCGCCTCGAGGATGTGAAGCTTCGATCGCGCGACGCCCGACTCTCGCACCTTCGCGAGAACGGAGTTGCGCGCCTTCTCTTTGACACGCGAGTAGATCTTCTTCTGCTCGGCTTCCATCTCGCAGACGATCGTCTCCTCGATCTTCTCGGGGAGATCCGTCGCGACCTCCTCCTTCTTGCGACGCAAGATGAAGGGACGTAGCGTACGCCGAAGCATCTTGATGCTGGCCGAGTCGAGCTCGCGACCCGAACCGAAACGGTTCTTGAATGCGGTTGCCGAGCCGAGCATGCCCGGGTTGAGAAAGTTGTAGAGTGACCAGAGCTCGCCGAGGTGGTTCTCGATCGGCGTACCACTGAGGATGAGCTTGCGCTCTCCCGAAAGCAGCATCGCCGCACGTGCGTTCTGTGACTCGGGGTTCTTGATCGCCTGCCCCTCGTCGAGAATGACGTAGAAGAAGTCCTTCTTGGCGAGCTTCTCGATATCACGACGGACGGTTCCGTACGTCGAGAACACCACGTCGTACTCGTCGAGCTTGTCGGTGTACTTCGAACGCTTGACGCCGGTATACGAAAGCGCCGTGAGATTCGGCGTGAAACGCTTGACCTCGCGCAGCCAGTTGAAGATCAGAGACTTCGGCGTGACGATCAGGGTCGTACCCTCGCGGCCCTGCTCCTTGAGAAGCTGCAAGAGCGCGAGCGTCTGAACGGTTTTTCCGAGCCCCATGTCGTCCGCGAGGCAACCGCCCCAACCCATCTGGTCGAGGAATCGCAGCCAACCAACTCCGAGCTTCTGATACGCGCGCAGCTCTCCCTTGAAGTTCTCGGACGGCTCGGTCGCCTCGATTCCTTGGAACCCGGCGAGGCGCTCGCGCTCGGCCTTGAAGCCATCGTCGAGCTTGGTCTTGATGTTCTCTGCGAGCAGCGCGTCGACGACAGCCGACTGATTGCGACGGAAGATGAGACGTTCCCCGCGCAGTTCGCCGAGCGACATCCACGCGGCGTTCTTCTCGAGCCACTCGAAAGGCAAGACTCCGACGACGCCGCGTCCGAGCGGGATCATGCGGTTGCCATCGTAAATCGCTCCGAGAAGCGCTGGAAGTCCGACGACCTGATCGCCGAAGTGGACGGTGACTGTAAGCTCGATCTGCTCGTCCGACGTGACGATGTCGACTTCCATGTCCGTCGGCGGCTTGAAGGGCATACCCTTACCGGTGATCGCCCAGCCCTGCTCGAAGAGCTCGGGGGCCGCGTTCGGAAGGCGATCGGCAGCGAGCGTGAACTGGTGGCTCGAGGGGTTGTAGACGAATCCGAGATCGAGCAGACGAACGGCTCGCGCCGACTCGATCGCGAGGTCGCGCACGACCACATTCGACGTCCGTGTCGAAAAGAAGCAGCGTCCGGGGCGAGCCGCACGAACCACGTCATCCTCACCGTAACGAAACGAGACTTCGCCGACGACC
>CAYZGY010001259.1:0-1973 GCA_964478085.1 uncultured Planctomycetia bacterium | reverse complement strand
GATCTCGTCCAACACAGCAGACGAATCCAGAGATTCCACCCCCTAAAAACCGCCGAAAGGACACCCCATGCTCGCACGTTTCGCACTTCCCACGCTCCTCGCCACGTGCCTGGCCGTCGCGCCGGCATACGGCCAGCAGACGGTCGTCTCGACGCCTTCCGTCGTTTCGGTGTTGCCCCAGGAGACGTCTCTCCTGATCCACGCGCCGAACGTCTCTGGCTTGATCTCGAAGGTCAAGTCGTCGCCGCTCTACGCGGTCGCCGACAAGCCCGAGTTCGCGAAGATCTTCACCCAGTTCAAGCAGATGGTCGAAGGCGTTCGCCAAGAGGCGAAGGCCGACGCCGACGTCGACCCCTTCGAGATGCTCGAAGCCGTCAAGGGTGAGGTCGTCATCACGTTCGGAAATCTCGCACCACTCGTGGCGACGCTCTCCGAAGCGATGATGAACATGGAAGAGCCCGAGATCAAAGGGGACCTCCTTCCCTTCATGATCGCGGTCGACACCGGCTCGGGTCGCCAGTCCTTCAAGAAGAACCTGCTCTCGCTGGTGGCCTTCATCGTCAAGGAAGGCGTCGGCGTGAAGACCGACAAGTTCAAGGGCGGAAAGATCTCGAAGATCACGCCTCCCGACGGTGCGAACGACGGTCCCGAGGCGATCTACATCGGCGAGCTCGGCACGAAGTTCTTCTTCAGCCTCTCGAAGAAGTTCCTCCAGCAGACCATGTCGGATCTCGCCAAGGGTTCGGCGGAGAAGAGCCTCGTGAAGAACGAGGTCTTTGCGGCGACCAACGAGCTCACCGGCAAGGGCAGCGACTTCTTCCTCTTCGTCAACATCAAGCCCGTTCTCGCGTCGATCGACGCCGCGATGAGCGCGAACCCGTTCGTGTTCGTCTGGCAGTCGGTCTCGGAGATCCTCTTCGGCAAGTCCCTCAACAACCTCGGCATGGGCTACAGCCTCGAAGAGAACGGCATCAAGGGTAAGGTCTTCGTCCACAACGGTGGTGCGGACGACGGTATTCTCGGCTGGTTCAAGTCGAAGCCCTTCCCCGCCAAGCCGCCGACGATCATCCCGGACTCGAGCCTCGTGTACGCGACGACGGGCCTCAATGGCGACGCGATCGGCAAGTCGATCCGTAAGGTCCTCGAGCTCGTCCAGTCGTTCGCGGCTCTCCAGGGCGAGGTCGTCGACATCGAGCAGATGTTCGAGCAGAACGTCGGCGTCAAGTTCAGCGCCTTTCTCAAGAGCATCGGCAACCGCCTTCACTACTTCTCGGCGGGCGTCCCGACGCAAGACAACCCTCTCGGCGACTTTTCCTTCGTCGTCGAGCTCAAGAACGACAAGGTCTGGAAACAGTTGCTCGACAAGGCTCTCGAGATGACGGGCGGCGCGCTTCAGCCGAAGAAGTACATGGGCCGCGACATCTTCTCGTCGGGCGACCTCGGCGGCGTCGATCCGTCGCTCTGCGTCACCGACAAGATGCTCCTCTTCAGCCTCAGCCCGAAGTCGGTCGAGCAGGTCATCCGCCGCATCGGCAAGGACGCTCCCGGTATCGGCGAGAAGCCGAGCTTCAAGAAGACGCTCGCGAAGCTTCCCGCGCAGGTCACCGGTCTCAGCTACTCGAGCAAGGAGTACGCCGACCAGTCGGCCGCGGCGATGAAGGACATGTTCGCGGACATCCCGTTCCCCGAGGAGATCCCGCCGGAACTCTTCGACTTCCTCAGCGCCCTCGGGAAGACGATGGACGACTCCGCCGGCTACTCGACCTGGAAAGAGACCGGCATGTACTCGGAGACGGTAGCACCGTATCGTAAGTAAAGGGGGCTTTCGGGACGGTACAAGGGGGCTTTCGGGAAGCCCCCTCTTGATCGAGCGAAGCTCGATCAATTCACCCCAACCAGCAGGGGCTTCCCGGACGGCACTGTCGGCTTCCCTCCCGGACGGTACAAGGGGGCTTTCGGGAAGCCCCCTCTTG
>CAYZGY010001258.1:0-1980 GCA_964478085.1 uncultured Planctomycetia bacterium | reverse complement strand
CGGCGTCGGCGTCGTCGTCGTCGTCGTCGTCGTCGTCGCCGTCGCCGTCGTCGTCATCCCCTTCGGGCTCGACCTTCGGCCCCTTCTTGACGCCCAGCTTCTTGCGGAGCATCTCGACGGCCGCCTTCTTGTCGAGGAAGCCGCAGATCTTGAGCTTCTTGATCAGGAACTTGGTCTCGACCCACTCGAACCCGACGAAGCCGCCCTGCGTGAGCTTGCCGCTGACGCGGCTCTGATCCTCCTCCTCGCCGCCGAAATCGTAGGTGGCTGTCAGTGCGGACTTCTTGCCCTTGCCGGGCTCCTCGGCCTGGAAGTCGATGATCCAATTGACGGGACGCAGCTTCGTGTGCCAGTAGTTCGCCTGGCTCCCGGTCTTGCCGGACTTCTTCTTCCATTTCGGGGCGCGGCCACCCTGAGCGATACCGATGTCGAGGAAGTTCGTGCGGATGCGGCTCTTGCGCTTCGGGTCGAACGAGACGAAGGCGCCGAATTGGCCCGTTCCCGTCATCGTCTGGACGCTGAACTCCCACGTCATGTTGACCTTGTAGATCATCGGCACGGGGATGTACGCGAAACCTCGCGTATTGCCGGCCATCGAAGTCTGCGCAGACTCGGGAATGTCGCCGGCGACCGGCGGCATCGCCGGGTCCCTGAACTGAAGGAACTTCTTCGGCGTGTTGCCGACGTTGAGATCCTTCTGGAGCTTTCGCCCGCTCGTGTAGTTCATCTCGATGCCGCCCGTCTCCGGGTCGTAGCGTGCGACGCCCGAGAGGTGGTTGATGTTCTCGATGAGGAAGGCTTCGTCCTCCTCGTCGAGCTCCTGCGGGAACTGCGCCGCGACGTCCTTGACGCAGAGGGCGGTCGGGCCAGAGAGGAGCCCGGGATCGACGATCCCCGGATTCGGGACGAACGTTCCACCTCCCGGGGACGACGTCGAGTCGCCACCGCCCGACGGCGGAGGAGGAGGCGGAATGTTGCCGCCGCCGGCACCCTGAAGCCGCGCGATGCGCTCGGCTTGATCCTTCTCGAACTGCTTGCGGCGCTCTTCCTCTTCCTTCTTCGCGGCAGCCATCTGCGTCTCGAACGCGGCGTCGTTGAGGACGCTGCGCAGCGCGGCAGTGTAGATGCTCGAGGCATTGTTGAATTGTTGCGCGGCGAGCTGGAAGTCGCCCGTCTCGTAAGACGTCTGCGCCATGAGCTCGGACTGTTCGCCTTGTTGCCACTGCGTCAGGGCCTTGATGTCGGCCTTGTTCGCCTTCGCCTTCTCCTTGTAGGTGCCCATCAGCACCTTGGAACGATCGGCGAGGAGGCGCTGCTTGGCGCCCTCCTTGGACTCCTCGGTGGCGTCTCCGAAGTAGGCCGCGGCATCCTCGAACTCCTGGATCGCCTCTTCGAGCGAGTCGGTGTCGCCGTCCTCGGCGAGCTCGAGCGCCTTCTCGTACTTCTCGACGGCATCCTTGTACGAGTCGGGCGCGTTGACCGCGGCCTCGATCTTGTCGGCCTCTTTGCGTGCCGTTTCGGCCGCCTTCCGTGCCTTCTTGGCATCGGCGATGATGCCCTCGGCTTCGCCGGCGGACTCCTCGATGCTCTTGAGGACGGACATCGCTCGCTTGTACGAGCTCTCGGCTTTCTTCGGCTCGTCGTCGTCCCGGTACTTGTCACCGTTCTTGATGTACCGGTACGCCTTCTTCATCTCGTCGGGGAAATCCTTCCTCGCCCCGTCGTCCTTGAGCTCCCCGTAGAAGTCGATCGCGTCCTGGCGGGCGCTGTTCCCTTTCGACCTCTTCTTCTTGCTCGATCCACCCTTCTTCTTCTTGCTCGAGCTGCGTTTCCTCTTCTTGCTAGCGACCTCGTCTTCCTCCTCCTCGTCCTCCTCGCCTCCACCTCCACAGCTCGTGAGCGGCAACGCGAGAGTGAGACCGAAGAGGATCACCAATAGGTGGTGGAAAGAGATGACGCGCAGCCACGAAAGCTGACGGG
>CAYZGY010001257.1:0-1981 GCA_964478085.1 uncultured Planctomycetia bacterium | reverse complement strand
GGCTCGCGGCGTCCGTCGCACGGAGCGAAAAGGACCTCGCGGCTCAGGTCGAGGCGCTCTTCCGTCGCGTCTACGGGCGCTCGGCGAGTGTCGAAGAGCGCCGGGCGTCGATGGCGCACGTCGAGCGCATGCGTGAGATTCGCCGGACGACGAAGGATCAGCGTCCCGTGGTCGAGATTCCTGAAGCCGTCGATCGAGAGATGGTCGCCGAGCAGACCGGTCAGCTTTTTCGCTGGCGAGAGAAGCTCGCGCTCGAAGGGTTTGTCCGCGATCTTTCCGCGAGCGAGTTGAGTCCTTCGGAGCGTGCGCTCGCCGATTTGGCGCTCGTCCTGCTCAATTCGAGCGAGTTCGTCTACGTCTACTGAGATCGAGATCATGAGTATCCCGCAGAACGCAACGACCAGGCAAGCGGCGCGATTCGATCGACGCGAGCTCCTCTTCGGGCTCGGCGCGACGCTCGGAACCGTCGCGTTTCACTCGCTCTTGCGCGCGGAGGAAACGGGGCCGCTCGCTCCGAAGCCCGGTCACGTCGCGAGTCGCGCGAAGTCGTGCATCTTCCTCTTCCTCGAGGGCGGACCGAGCCACATCGACACGTTCGATCCCAAGCCGAAGCTCGACGAGCTCCACATGCAGGAGTTCCATCGCAAGGACAAGCTCGCGAGCGCGATGGCGTCCGGCAAGCGCTACTTCGTCAAGAGCCCCTTCGAGTTCGAGCGAGCCGGCGAGAGCGGGTTGCCGATGAACAGGCTCTTCTCGAGCTTGCGATCGGTCGCCGACGATCTTTGCTACTACCGCGGTTGCGTCGGAGAGTCGATCAACCACGCGAGGGCGTACTACCACATGAACACCGGCAACCGCTTCGGCGGCGACCCGGCGATCGGCTCTTGGGTGACGTATGGACTCGGCTCGCCGAATCAGGACCTGCCCGGATTCATCGTTCTTCCCGAGGTCTACTTTCCGCAGGGCGGCGCCGCGAACTGGTCGAACGGCTTTCTCCCGGCGTTCTATCAGGGCACGCCGCTCCGGCCGAAGGGCTCGCCGATCCTCAATCTCAGGCCGCCACCCGGCATCAGCTCCGAGGTGCAGCGGGCGAACCTCGACTTCCTCGCGAAGCTCGAGCGCGACCACGCGCGGCGACACCCCGAGCACGACAAGCTCGCCGCACGGCTCCACAGCTACGAGCTCGCGTTTCGTATGCAGTCGGCGGTCCCGGGTCTCGTCGATCTCTCACGAGAGTCGGCAAAGACGCGGGAGAGCTACGGTCTCGACAACGAGGCTTGTGCGGATATCGGTCGGCGTTGTCTTCTCGCCCGCCGACTCGTCGAGCAGGGTGTCCGCTTCGTCGAGATTTACGCTTCGGGTTGGGACTCGCACGACAACATCGCGAAGGCTCACGATCGTCGCATCCGAGCGATCGATCAGCCACTCGCCGCGCTCATCTCCGATCTCAAGACGCGGGGCATGCTCGACGAGACGCTCGTCATCGCGTGCGGCGAGTTCGGACGCACGCCCGACAACGGCATGCGCGGAGGTAAGAAGGTCGGCCGCGATCACAACGCGGAGGCGATGACCGTTCTCTTTGCCGGTGGTGGAGTCCGCGGTGGCGAGATCGTCGGGGCGACCGACGAGATCGGCGAGAAGGTCGTCGAGGTCGCGCATCCGATCCGCGATCTCCACGTGACGATCTTGCGTCTTCTCGGTCTCGACGATCGACGCCTGACCTACTTCCACGGCGGTCGCTTCAAGCAGCTCTCGCAGACCGGCGGCGAGGTCATCGACGAGCTCATCGCTTGAGCTGTTCCGTGAGCACGGCGTCGGGCGAGCCGACGAGGCAGCGAAGCGGGCTAGACATCTCGACGAACGCGAACTCACCGCAGGCCATCTTCTGGTTCATGCGGAAGAGCCAGCAGCTCGTGCCGCGCGTGAGGAACTTGCGCGCGAAGGAAATCTCGACCGACGACATGTCGAAGACCTCGAGCAA
>CAYZGY010001256.1:0-1986 GCA_964478085.1 uncultured Planctomycetia bacterium | reverse complement strand
ACCGTTCGAGTACCAATCGAACGTGAAGGTCTTGCGAATCGGTACCTTCGGAAAGCGCTCGAGAAGCATCCGGATGCGGTTCTGATTCTCGACATCCTTCTTGAAGTCGGGTCCGAAGCCCGCGGAGACCGCCGCGTTCTCGAAGTCCTCACCGCTGTAGTTCGTCAAGTGGAGGTACGCCGCGAGGGAGAGCTCGGTCTCGCCGGCGTTCGCCTGAGCGCGGTAGCTGAACGATCGGCCGAGGTTGTGGATCAGGTAGCTGACGCGCACCTGAACGGCCGCGGCCTTCTTCGAGTAGACCTCCCAAACGACGGCGTTCTCACCGGGCGGGTAGGAGACGTTGACGACCTCGACCTCCGAACGACCTTCCTCGCTCTCGATTGCGCGGAACTTGCCGTTTTCGCGAATCGCGAGAGGGCGGAAGAGAATCGAGTCCTTGTCGATGCTCGTGTTCGACCAGCTGAAATCGACTCGGTTGTTGCCGTTTTTCGCGTTGGAAGCAAGCAGTGGGACGATGCGTTCCTCCTCGACGAGAGTGTAGTGGCCGTGGTCGAGCCGGAGCTCGACGCGCTCGCGTTAGGGCAAGGCAGCGAGCTTGACGCGCGCTTCGAGCGGCAGACTCGCGACGAGGCACGCGAGGGCGCAGAGGGTAGGAATCAGGCGCGCCGGAAAGCGCAAACGGGGAAACGATGGCAGACGTCTCATCGGACTCTCCATGGGCTGAGAGGGGTCGGGTTACTCGTTCAACTGCCTCCGCCAGAAGAGACTCGAACAGGGGTGAATCGTTCCCGAGAACGGTGAAAAAATTCGGGCACGATTCTTGGTGTTTTCGGGTAACCCGGCTCGGAAGCGGTTCAAATGGCTTTCGATACGCCATGACTCGATCCCTCTCGACCCTGATTCTCGTCGCCGTCGCCATCGCCTCGACCCGCGCCCGCGCCGAGGACGCGCCGAAGTCCGCAGCTCACGAAGCGGGGGCGAAGATCTACGCGGAGCAGTGCTCTTCCTGCCACGGAGCCAAAGGGGAGGGCGTTCGACGAAAGTACTCCCGTCCGCTCCGAGGCGACAGGTCGATCGCGCAGCTGACGCGCTACATCGAGGAGTCGATGCCCGAGGACGACGAGGACGAGTGCGTCGGCGACGACGCGAAGAACGTCGCGCGATTCATCCACGACGCGTTCTACTCGCCGATCGCTCAGGCCCGGCTCGCGCCACCGCGGGTCGAGCTCTCGAGGCTCACGGTGGGGCAGTACCGCAACGCCGTCGCGGACCTCGTCACGAGCTTTCGAGCTCGAGGGACGCGACCCACACTTCTGGCGAAGGAGAACGGACTCCAAGCGAACTACTTCAACGAGCGCCGACCTCGCGGTAAGGCGGCGCTTCGTCGTCGTGACGGTCGTGTCGACTTCGATTTCGGCGCGAAGAACCCCTCGCCGGGGAAGGTCGATGACCATGGTTTCGCGGCGAGGTGGGAAGGCTCCGTGCTCGCACCCGAGACGGGGGTCTACGAGTTCGTCGTTCACACGGATCACGCGATCCACCTCTGGGTCAACGATCTCGACGAGTCGCTCATCGACGCCTGGGTGAAGTCGGGGAGCGGGACGGAGTTTCGCGCATCGGTGTTTCTCGTCGGCGGTCGCGCGTATCCGATGCGACTCGAGTTCACCTCGCGTGACCAGGGGGTGAACAAGAAGAAGAAGCCGAAGAAGGTGAACGCGTTTCTGCGGCTCGAGTGGAAGAGACCGGGTCGCATCGCCGAGGTCATCCGGGCGCGCTTCTTGCGTCCCGATCGTGCGGCCGAGTCGTACGTCGTCGATACTCCGTTCCCACCCGACGACCGCAGCGAGGGATTCGAACGCGGCAGCTCGATCTCGAAGGCCTGGGACGACGCGACGACGAGCGCTGCGCTCCGAACCGCCGACTATGTGGTCGAGCATCTCTCCGAGCTCAGCGGCGCTCGGCCGAAGGACAAGAATCGCGAGAAGC
>CAYZGY010001255.1:0-1989 GCA_964478085.1 uncultured Planctomycetia bacterium | reverse complement strand
ATCGCAGGGTCCATCGCAGGGTCCATCGCAGGGTCCATCGCAGGGTCCATCGCAGGGTCCATCGCAGCGGCCTTCGCAGCGGCCTTCGCCGCGGCCTTCGCAGCGGCCTTCGCAGCGGCCCAAACCGAACCCGAGCGGAGTTTCGGCCCGGCTCCTCCGGGTCGAAACGCAGATCGGGTATCGCGGCGTGTCGCCCCGACGTGCCGTCATCTCGACTCCGGGAAATCTCCGATGTGCGCCTCGCGATCGACGCTCATCTCTCACCGCCCACCGCTCTCACCGCCCACCGCTCTCACCGCCCACCGCTCTCACCGCCCTCTCCGCTCTCTCCGCTCTCTCCGCTCTCACCGCTCTCTCCGCTCCCTCCGCTCCCACCGCTCGACGGCGTCTACTTCCCGCGCTCCGGAAAGTACAGCTTCCGCCCGAGGTGAGCCTTGTAGTCGCTCCAGCGGCCGTCCGACGGAGGCTCGTCCGGGTGGGGCGGTAGCAGCTCGTCCTCGATGCTGTCGAGCGTCGCCATCTTCGCGTCGAGATTGTCGAGGTAGTGGAACGCGATCGCCTCCGCGGTCATCGGTTGCTTGAGCGCGCCGTACTCGAGGAGGCCGTGGTGGCTCGCGATGATGTGTTGCACCTCGAGAAGCAGCGGAGCCGGGAAGCCGTCGACCTTCGCCGCGGCGCGTTCGACCATCAGGAGCCCGAGCCCGATGTGCCCGATGAGCTGGCCCGGGTCCGTGTAGCTGAAGTTTCTCGTGAACGAGAGCTCCTCGAGCTTGCCGATGTCGTGGACGAAGCAGCCGACGAGAAGCAGGTCCCGATCGAGTCGCTCGTAGCGCTTCGCGAGTCCTTCCGCCAGTGCCGCGAGCGATAGGATGTGTTCGGCGAGCCCGCCGATGAACGCGTGGTGGAGGCTCTTTCCGGCCGGGCACCGTGTCAGGGCGAACATCGTCTCGTCGTCACCCGTGAACTGCTCGAGCAGTCCGCGCAGATGCGGATTCTCGAGGCTCGACACGAGCGTTCGAAGCTCGGCGTCGAGCTCCGCCAGCGGTCTGGGCGTCGTCGGCAGGAAGTCGTCGTAGTCGATCTCGTTCGGCGAGACGCGCAGGATCGAGTCGACGATCAGCTGCGGATTCTGCTGAAACTCTTCGACGCGACCCGAGACGCGGACGAAATCATCGACGCGAAAGGAGTGATAGAGAGCCTCGTCCGCCTCCCAGCGGATCGCGCGGATGGAACCCGTTCGGTCCCGAAAGCCCATTTGAATGAAGTACTTCTGGTTGCGCGTCTGCTTGAAGTTGGACGCTTCGACCAGGAATACCCCGTCAGTGATACGGTCGCCGCGCGAGAGGTCGCGGACCCAGGGACGAGAAGGCGATTCGGAACTCATAGCGCGGATATCATACGGTTTCCCTGCTCGCCAAGGTACCGAAATCCGGTTCCCAGCGCCGCGCGAGACCCTTATCTCGTCCGAAGTCAGGAACTCCCCTTGGTTTGTCGGGCCCATGGGCGGTACAATCGGGGTTCCCGAGAGAAACAGAGCTCGAGAACACCCGCCCTTACCGTCCTGAGATCCCTCAAACGGATTCCGTAACGACCGTATTCTCGATTCGCTCACGTAGGTCTTTGTCCGCGGCCTTTCTGGGTCGACCGATGACTGACGTTGGCGAAAGGCAGCCGTGACGAAACGACTCGGCCTCGATTCCTTCGGGCCAGCGAACTTGTCCTGATTCGGCAGTTCGTCGCCAAACCTTTTGTCGGCGCGTGTGCGGATCGCTCTTTCGATCGACCCTCCCTGGAATATCCCTGATGAAAGCTCTGACCACGAAGTCCCTCCTCAGTGGTTTTGCCTCGATCGCCCTCCTCGCCGCCTTCGCGCTCACTCCGCTCGTCCAGGCGCAAGATGATGCCGGTGAGGCCGGAAACGGTGATGCCGAAAAGCAGGAACAGTCCGACGTGAAGGTCGAGACGAAGGAGGAAGAGACGCCTGAATCG
>CAYZGY010001254.1:0-1990 GCA_964478085.1 uncultured Planctomycetia bacterium | reverse complement strand
TACATCTGCTCGCTCTCTCCGGGAGGTACGTTCGTGTCGGCTGTGCCGTGGAGGAGGAGGAGGGGCGTTCGGATCTTGTCGGCTTGGAAGAGGGCGCTTTCGCCGACGTAGAGGTCGCGTCGATTCCACGGGAAGCCGTCGGCGCCCGCGACCGAGTTGTAGAGATAGCCCCACCAGCCTTCGCCCCAGTAGCTCGAGATCGAGCTGATTCCCGCGTGGGAGACGGCGGCGGAGAAGAGGTCGGTCTTCGTGATGATGTTCATCGTCATGAAGCCACCGTACGACGCGCCGATGCAGCCGACGCGCTTGCCGTCGACGAAGGGGTGGACGTCGAGGAACTTCGTCACGCCTTCGATGATCTCGCCGGCGACGGTCTTGCCCCAGTTGTTGACGTGGCGGGCGGAGAACTGCTGTCCGTAGCCCGTCGCGCCGCTCGGCTGAAGGACGTAGACGACGTAGCCGTGGGAAGCCCAAAGATTCTTCGGGTAGCGTCCGCCGAAATCGCGCGGCGTCGGCGACGTGCCGCCGTAGTAGTAGACGATGAGCGGGTAACGTCGCGTCGTGTCGAAGTCGGGCGGATAGTAGACGCGCCCTTCGATCGTCGTGTCGCTCGCGGTGACGAAGTTCCAGTCTTCGACTCGGCCGAAGTCGATATCGGCGTACAGCGCTTCGTTCGGAAACGCGATGCGGAGTGGCTTCGCGGCAGGGGAGTCGAGATCGAGCGTGAACACGCGTGCAGGAGTCGAGACGGAGGTTCCGTAGTAGACCATGCGGGAGGCTTCGTCGGCGACGTCGAAGCGTGAGACGACGTCGAGCTCGTCCGTCTCGATGTGCTCGAAGGCCTTCGTCGTGGGATCGTAACGGTAGATGCGCTCGTACGTCGTCTCCGCGGCGAGCAGGTAGATCGATCCGTCGACGCGACTCCACGACGCTCCGTCGATCTGCGGCGAGAAGCTCTTCGTGAACGGATCCGCCTTGCCGGTCTTCGCGTCGACGATGAACGCTTGCGTGTCGTAGTCGTTCGCGATTTGACCCTTGTCGATATTCTCTCCGAGCTTGCCGAAGATGCGCGGGCTTCCGAGGACGAGAAGTTTCTTGCCGTCTGGAGAGTAACCGCAGGAGCCGATCCACGGCCCCGAGAGAATCTCGCGCGACTCGAGCGTCGCGAGGTCGAGCTCGTGGAGCGTGTCGGAGGAGTAGGGGCGCTCGTCGTAGTGGTAGACTCGTGTCGAAAGAAGCAACGCACGGCTGTCGGGGCGCACCTGGTGGAGCGAGATCGACTGAGAGCCCGCGGTCAGGCGTCGTCGACTGCCGCTCGTGACATCGACCTGGAGGAGGCGGACTCGGTTACGAAAGCCGCTCCAACGATCGGGCAAGCCGCGAAGTCGGACGACACCTGTCTTCTGATTCGAGTCCTTCGGGGCTTCTTCGGTCACCGAGTAGATGATCGATCGACCGTCGGGCGTCCAGACGTGGTAGCCGAGCTTCGAGACGTTCTCGACGATCGGTCGGGCAGCCGCTGCGTCGATGTCCGCGAGCCAGAGAGTGCCCGAGCCGCTCTTCGAGGTGACGTAGCTGAACTTACGTCCTCGCGGTGCCCAGCGGAACGACGAGTAGACGCTCGTTCCACCAAGCGTGCGAACGCGCGCGCCGTCGCGAACGCGACGAATCTCGAACCACGCGCCGCCGCCCGGAGCTGGCAACTGCGGCGAGCCGTAGCGGATCGCGACGAGTGTGCCGTCGGCCGAGATGCTCGCGGATGAAACCTAGCGGGATTGCAGGAGATCGTCGGTCGAGAGGTGCCGACGCGGCGACGTGCTCGTGTGGATGCGCGTGTCGAGATACGGATTCGAGAGCTCGAGTCGAGCCTCGAACGTGCCCGGGCCCGTTCCGTCCTTCGGGAGGACGGCGGCGAGCACGACGAGATGGGCGCCGCGCTCGAGTTGGAGCTTCGCGTGGACGTCGGGAGTCTTCGCGTCTTTCTCGATCT
>CAYZGY010001253.1:0-1991 GCA_964478085.1 uncultured Planctomycetia bacterium | reverse complement strand
CCGCCGCTCACGTTCGACAGCGCGCTTCGCAGGGCCGCGCCCGCTGCGGGATCCTCCTGGGTGCGCTCGAGTGTCAACGCCGCTCGCAAACCGCCTCCCGATGATGATCTCCGCGTTTTTGTCGGTCGGAGCGTCGCCGGCAATCTCGTAGCTTTCTTCCCTCACCAGCTCTTTTCTTCTCTGCCAGTCTTTGCCGGCGAGCGCCGCGCTTGAGTCGGTCGGGAAGACCGCGGTACAACCGCCCCAAAACAAGAAGAAGGAGCCCCCGCACAGCTGAGCGGCCTCGCGGGACTCCTTCCAACAAAACGGCGTTTCGCCGCTGCCGACCTCTTCGGGCGAAGCGCCGCTCTTGTCTACGCTTACGTGTCAAGAGAGCTGGCCGACCGTCCGTCCCATCGTCTCTATCACTGCGCCCGTTGCCGCAAGCAGGTCCTCATCTGCCGACGCTGTGATCGCGGCAACATCTATTGCCTCGATGGCTGCGCTCTCCTCGCGCGGCGCGACTCCATCCGCCGCGCCGCCAAGCGCTACCAGAAGGGCGCCTGCGGCGCTCGCAACCACGCCCGACGACAGCGCGAGTATCGAGCCCGGCGACGAAAGGTGACTCATCAGGGTCCCGCCCGGCGCTGGGCTGAGCTGATCATCCGCGCCGCCCTCGTCGCCGCTGTCCTCAAGCTGGCTCCGGAAGCGACGACGGCCGAGCCTCTCGGGCTCGTTTGTCATCGTTGCGGCACGCCCTCAGGCCACTTCCTTCGCCAGCGCTTCCTTCATCACAGCGAGGTACCTGGATGATCAGTCCGGACTGCATGTTCCGGACCAAGAAGCCGAGATCGTTCGGCTCTTTCACGTCGAGAGATGGCTGCCTTGCCAGCGGGCAGATAACCGGCACGGGCCGAGGTTAAGCGTCTCTCGCGAACGCGCCTTGGCAGTTACCGAGATAGATGCCTTCGAATGAAGACTTCGATGGTAGCGCCCAGGACGAGCAAGACCGTTCCCACAGAAAGAAGCACAGCGCGCTCTGCCGGCTCGCGGATTCCGATGAATAGCATCCAACCGCCCAGGATGAGCACGCTGAACATCACCATTCGCGCGGGGTAGGGGTCGAACGTGCTCTCTTGTTCGGCGGCAGCGATGGTGGCAATCGATTCGTTGCACTTCGCATCGAGCTTGTCCGCGCCCGCATCTCTCGCTCGGAGACTGAGCTCGAAGAAGCCGAGCATGCAGACTGGGAGTAGAACACCGTTGAAGAGCTCGACCATCTTCTTGTTGTCGAGAACCGTCTTCGTCACGACCCACAAGGCATCACCTTCCTGAGTCAGCCAGGGCAATCCGAATCGCAGGAACATGCCGATTCCGAAGCTGGTGAGCGCGACGATGAGCATGTGACGGATGCCGATCTTCCTGCTGAAGACACCCCAGAGGGTAGGTGCCAGCAGTGGGACGACCAGCATTCCGTTGATGGTCGTGATGAGATCTTCTGCTCCGCCCAGGTATGGTACGAGAATGGCCATCGCGATCAGCAGGAGTCCGATCATGGCGGTGAAGAATCGCCCGGCCGAGACCAGCTTTTTCTCCGAGGCCTTTGGATTAAGCAGGGGTCTGTAAAAGTCGTTGGTCAGTACGCCGGCGAAGACATTGAGCTGTGAACTGACCATGCTGGCCGTAGCTGAGAACATCGCTGCGATCATCAGGCCCAGCAACCCGTCCGGGAGAACAGACTGCGCGGCGAGAATGTATGCCTGCTCCTTGGCGACGCCCTCGACCTGGGACCGGTACAGCAGCGGGGGCAGCATCCAGAAGAGCGGCGTGACGAGGTACATCAGGCCGAAGAGATAGGTCGACTTTCGCGCATCCTTCGGACTCCGCGTCGCGATAAATCGTTGGACGAAGGCCCACTCGGCTCCAAAGGAGAAGAAGTTGATCGTGGTCCAGCCCAGCAGAAAGAACCACGAGTACTTTCCGCCGGTGGGGAGCATGAATCCGTTCGGGGT
>CAYZGY010001252.1:0-1999 GCA_964478085.1 uncultured Planctomycetia bacterium | reverse complement strand
ACGAGCAGGTCCGGATCGTTCTGGAGGGGCTCCATGCGTTCAAGGTCGGGGCCTATCTCAACAGCGACGTCGAGACTCGGCGCCTGATGTGGAGGTTGGCGCACGCTCACGGCACACTGGTCGCCCTCGTTCACCTCGGCTTCGCGGCGACCTTGAAGCTGCTTCCGACCGAGCTCCCATCGATGCAGAAGTTCGCGTCTCCACTCCTGATGGCGACGACCATCCTGCTGCCGGGCGGATTTTTTCTCGGTGGTTGCTGGATCTACGGTGGGGATCCGGGACATGGAATTTTCTTGGTCCCGTTCGGGGCAGGGTGTTTCTTGATCGCCGTGCTCCTCTGTGGACTCGGCGCCCTCAAGGCCGGGAAGTCGTCCTGATCATCTCGGAGTCTCCTCCATGTCACTGCTCTCGCGTATCTCTCAGCTCGGCCTTCTTGTCCTCGTCGCCCTTTCCGTCGGCGTCGTGCACGCCAAGGACTCCGAGTCATCGATCGAGAAGACTCTCACCGACGCAGGCAAGAACCGCGTCGAGCTCGAGAAGGCTCTCGCGAAGGTTTCGGACCAGTGTCGTCCCGGGCTCGAGTTTCTCATCGCGAACATGCCGGCCGAGGACGCGAAGAAGCTCTCGGCGGATTTTCTCCTGAAGAACACGAAGCTCGCGTACGAAGCTCGCGAGCGAGCGCCGTGGGGCAAGACGATCCCCGAGGACATCTTTCTCAACGACGTCCTTCCGTACGCGAACGTCAGCGAGACGCGCGAAAACTGGCGGCAGGAGTTCGCCGAGAAGTGCTGGCCGCTCGTGAAAGATTGCAAGACGGCAGCCGAGGCCGCGCAGCGGCTCAACGAGCGTCTGTTCAAGGTCGTCGGCGTCAAGTACTCGACGAAGCGTCGTCGCGCGGATCAGAGCCCGTCCGAGTCGATGGAGATCGGATTGGCGTCTTGCACGGGTCTCTCGATCCTCCTCGCGGATGCGTGTCGCGCGGTCTGTGTTCCCGCGAGGCTCGTCGGTATTCCGAACTGGGTCAACAAGCGCGGCAACCACACGTGGATCGAGGTCTGGGACGGACGTTGGCACTTCACGGGCGCGGCGGAGCCGAGCTCGCGCGGTCTCAATCACGGATGGTTCCGACGGGACGCGTCGCTCGCGAAGAAGGACGAGCCGCGCCACGCGATCTACGCCGCGAGCTTCCGCAAGACCGGGACGTCGTTTCCGATGGTTTGGGCACGAGGCGTCGCGTGGGTTCCTGCCGTCAACGTCACGGACCACTACACGGAGATGGTCAAGCCGCTGCCGGATGGACGTGCGCGGCTCTTGATCGACGTCTACGATCGAGCCGGCGGCGATCGCGTCGCCGTAGCGCTCCAGGTTATCGACGAGAAGACCGGCAAGAAGCTCTTCGCCGGCGTCAGCAAGGACGGCCGATCGGACACGAACGACATGCTCGAGTTCGAGGTCGACGCGGGGAAGTCGTACCGTGTCGAGCTCGTGACCCGAAAGTCCGGCTCGAAAGACTCGGCGACGTCGATCAAGATCGTCGGGAGCGAAGGTCGCGCCGTTCTCATTCGGGATGCTCCGAGTCGCTGAGGCGATTCTGCTCTGGTGACGGAGCAGGCTTCCCGCAAGTTTCCACGCACGGCCGTGGTGGGGCACGCGACGCGCGATTTGATCGATGGCCGTGCGAGGCTGGGTGGAGCTGCCGCTTACGCTGCACGTGCGCTGTCGGTGGTCGGGCGACGGGTGGAGCTCGTAACGGCGGGGCCCGCTGATTCGCTTCTCGCTCCGCTCGTGGAGGACGACGCGATCTTCATGCATCGGGTCGACTCCGACGCTCTGACGACGTTCGCGCTCGACTACAGCGGGCCGGAACGCGTTCTGCGTCTCGCCGCGCGGGCTCCGACGATTTCCGCGAGAGAACTGTCTCCCGCCTCTCTCGGCGCCCCTCTCGTCTGAATCGCGCCCCTCTCGTCTGAATCGCGCCCCTCTCGTCTGAATCGCGCCC
>CAYZGY010001251.1:0-1999 GCA_964478085.1 uncultured Planctomycetia bacterium | reverse complement strand
CGTTCTCGATTCGGAGACCATCGTCGGAACCGTTCCGAGTGCTCAGTCCGCCGGACTCGTCGATGTCGTCGTCGAGCAAGGCCCCGACCGTGTCGAGCTTCCGAACGGCTTCCGCTACGAGGCCAACATCCTCAAAATCGAGGACTCGGACGCCCCCCCCGGAATCAGTGGCGCCCGCACTCGCGTCCTCGCGACGAACGATCAAACTCTCGCCGGCATCTCGTTCGCGATCGTCTACGACACCGACGAGGTCGCGATCGACGACATCGTGATCGAAGGAACCGGCGTCTCCAACGCCGAGTTCCACGCCGCGCGTATCGACAACGAGGGCGGTGCCGCGACGTTCGGGCTCGTCATGTCGCTTCAGAACCCGACACCGATCTTGCCCCCCGCCACTGATCGCCACGTCGCGACCATCCTCTCGACGATTCCCGATGACCTCGCGATCGGCCGCGAGATCGACCTGACCTTCGAGTCTGGCGCGGGAAGCCCCCCGATCGAGCTGCAGTTTACCCTGCCCGGCAACCCGATTCCGATCGTTCCCGCGGCGATCTCGGGAAAGATCACGGTCGTGGACGGTGAGATCTTCCTGCGAGGAGACGCGAATCTCTCGGGCGGACTCGACATGTCCGACGCCGTCGGGCTCCTTGACACACTCTTCCGCGGAGGAAGGCCGTTCCGCTGTCGAGACGCGGCCGACACCAACGACGATGGCGCGAACGATATCTCCGACGGCGTGATGATCCTGCGCTTCCTGTTCACTGGAGGAATCGCTCCGCTGCCGCCGTTCCCGGATGCGGGGGGCGATCCAACGGACGATGAGATCGACTGCGAGGTCGGTCTGGGGAACTGAGCGTCGTGAAGAGAATCGCTCTGTTGACGAGCGGCGGCGACTGCCCGGGTCTCAATCCGTGCATTCGCTCCGTCGTGCGGACCGCCGTATCCCAGGGCGTCGAGGTCGTCGGTGTTCGCCGAGGTTGGCGTGGCCTCCTCGAGAACGACACCGTCTCGCTCGGCCTGCGTGACGTCGCCGGCATCGTCCACCGTGGCGGAACGATCCTGCACTCGAGTCGCTGCCCCGAGTTTCACGAAGCGGAGACGCGCGCGAACGCTGCCGAAACGCTCGCCCAGCTCGGCGTCGGCGGACTCGTCGTCCTGGGCGGGAACGGCACGCTTCGCGGCGCCGGGGCCCTATCTCGCCAAATGCATCTGCCGGTCGTCGGCGTCCCCCAGACGATCGACAACGACGTCGGCGGCAGCGACTACGCGCTCGGCTTCGACACGGCGATCAACACGGCCGTCGAGGCGATCGACAAGATTCGCGACACGGCGACGTCGCACGAGCGGCTCTTCTTCGTCGAGGTCATGGGGCGTGACCGAGGCATTCTCGCTCTGCACGTCGCGATCGCGTGTGGTGCCGAGGGCGTTCTCATCCCCGAGACCGCCACGAATTACCAGGACTTGCTCGAGTCACTCGAGCGAGCACGCGACGCCGGTAAGGCCTCGAGCATCGTCGTCGTCGCGGAAGGTGATGACGCAGGCAACGCGTACGAGATCGCTCGAGAGATCGAAAAGCGGAGCGACTACGAGCCACGTGTCTCGGTGCTCGGCTACATCCAGCGTGGCGGCTCACCCAGCGCGCAAGACCGCATCGCAGGAGGTCGCTTCGGCAAGCTCGCCGTCGACACTCTTCTCGCAGGCGAGGAGAATCGTCTCGTCGCGTTGCGAGGCGGCATCGTCGAGACGATCGATCTCGAGCGTGCGTGGAGCGAGACCCCTCGCATCGACGAAGAGATGCACGCCCTCACCAAGGTGCTCTCGAGCTGACGATCACTCGTCGCTCGAATCGCGGCCCTCGGCGAGGGCGTACGGGCGGTAAGGAGACGGTGGCGCTCGGGGTCAGGGGTGGACTGGAGCGCCACGCTCAGGGTTCTACGGACTCTACTGAGTTTCCATTCGCTGGACGCGCTCAACGATGCGTAGGAACTGTATGCTGAGG
>CAYZGY010001250.1:0-2009 GCA_964478085.1 uncultured Planctomycetia bacterium | reverse complement strand
GAGCTCGCCGACGCTCCGGCCGCCCTTCTCGTGCCGGGGCTCAACATCCTCGCGATTCACGGGCTCAACACCTCGACGGGATCGAGCGACATGCTGATTCTCCCCGAGATCCGCGCGACCGAGGAAAACGACGACGGCGGCGAGGAGGGTGACGGCATCTCGATTCCGATCCACCAGACGACGACCTTCCGCGCGCGCGTCTTCGATCAGGGCATCAGCGAGTGGAGCGCGCTCAACGAGGCAACGTTCTACATCGGCACGGATCTGCGCATCACGGAGATCATGTACAACCCCGCCGCGACCGAGGAGGGAAGTCCGTGGGCGGGTGACGAGCTCGAGTACATCGAGCTCAAAAACACCGGGCTCGACGTGATCAGTCTCGAACGTGTCAAGTTCATCGGCGGGATTCAGTTCGACTTCGGCCGGGGCGAAGTGAGCTCCCTCGGTCCGGGTGAGATCGTCATTCTCGTGCGCAATTTCGACGCCTTCGACTCGCTCTACGACACGAGCGGAATGCTCATCGCGGGCGAGTACGAAGGTCGGCTCGACAACGACGGCGAGGAGATCATTCTCTACGACGAAGGTGGTGACTACATCGTCCACCAGTTCGAGTTTGACGACGCTTGGTACCCGACGACGGACGGCGGGGGGCGCTCCCTCGTCGTGGTCGACGAGCTCGCATCGATCGAGACGTGGGCCGAGTCGACGCAGTGGATGCCGAGCGAGTCCGTCGACGGCTCACCCGGATTCGACGAGGGAGATTCGGTCCCGACGGGGCGTCAGCGCACGGGCGACTCGAACCAGGACGGTCACCTCGACGTCTCGGATGCGGTCCACCTTCTCAGGCGTCTCTTCGGCGGGATCGTCGCCGAGCCGCCGTGCGAGGGGGCGAGCCTCGAGGATGGCAGCAACCTCCTCCTCCTCGACATCAACAGCGACGATCGAGTCGACGTCTCGGATGCGGTCTTCTACCTCGATTTCCTCTACAGCGCCGGCCCCGCTCCCGAGCGAGGTGTTCGCTGCACGAGGCTCGAGGGCTGTCCGAGCGTGTGTACGCCGTAGACCATGGGAACAGAGAAATCGAGGTTTACGCTCCTTTCCGTCCTCCTTGTGGTGCTGCTTGCCGAGCTCCCTGCGAGTGATCTCGTCATCAGCGAGTTCATGGCTGTCAACAGCACGACGTTGCTCGACAGCTTCAACGACACGCCCGACTGGATCGAGATCCACCATCAGGGTGTCGGGAGGATCGACCTCGAGGGGTACTTCCTCACCGACGATCGCAGCGAGCTGAACAAGTGGCGCTTCCCGGCGGTATCGATCGAAGGCGGCGAGTACCTGCTCGTTTTCGCGTCGGGAAGAGATCGGACGAATCCGCTCGAGGATTTGCATACCAACTTTCGGCTCAGTGCTACGAGCGAGTATGTCGCGATCGTCGAGCCCGACGGCGAGACGGTCGCGTTCGAGTATGCTCCGGACTATCCACGACAGCGTCCGGACATCTCGTACGGCGTTGGAGATCGGGTCAGAGTGGAGGCGCTCGTCCCGAGTCGGAGCTCTGCTCGATACCTGATTCCGACTGACGACTCGCTCGGTACGACGTGGACGGGTGGCGATGAGCCGTTCGATGACTCGGGATGGGAGACCGGAGAGCTCGGGATCGGCTACTCGTCGGCCGAGCCGGGACTGGCGGTTCGACTCGCGTTCGGAAACAGCTGTGGTTTCGGGAACGCTCTCGCCTCCGCTCTCGCTCTGGCCGCTGACATCGACGAGGCGCCGGAAGTCCATTCGGAGATCGCTCCGTTCATCGACTACTACAACACCGGGGGGACGGGTCGGTTCGGGAATAACGTCGCGTTTCCGGGAACCGAGATCGGTGTCGACGAAGATTCCTTCGTCGTTCTCGTCGAGGCGACGATCGTGATTCCGATGGCCGGCAATTGGACCTTCGGCGTCAACTCCGACGATGGCTTTCAGCTCTTTCAGGATTGCAGGAGCAGGCATCAATCTTC
>CAYZGY010001249.1:0-2011 GCA_964478085.1 uncultured Planctomycetia bacterium | reverse complement strand
CCGGCGAGCTGCCCGCCGACGCGGCGGAAGATACCCACAATCTGATGCCGATCCTGCGTGGAACTTCGGACCGCGTCCGCTCGACCCACATCCACAACACATTTCAAAGCGCCTGGGCCATTCGACACGACGACAAGGAGGGCAACTGGCTCCTCGTCGTCGCGAAACACGGCTACCACTCTCGCCGCGACGCCGGCTGGGAGAAGAAGCGTGGATATTCGGCGGACGACAAAGCCCCCGTGGAGCTTTACGACCTCAAGACGGACATCGGCCAGAAGAAGAACGTCGCGAGCGACTATCCGAAACGCGTCGAGATGATGAGCGAGATGCTCGAGCGAATCCGCAAGGCCGGGCATTCGGCACCGCGCCTTCGACTCGAGGCCGGCTCGTAAGGCGTAAATCCCACAAACTGCTCGGCACTCGATCGCTTTCCCTCTCCCTTCGCCCCGGCTATAATGACCGGTCGAGTTAGTTTCAGGGTTCAACAGAGAATAACTTTCCAGAGAAACGCGCGGACGTGCGTTTCTCTGGAAAGTTATTCTCTGCTGAGCCCGTAGGGAACCCACGAGAGAGAGCCATGAAACTCCACCGACGTCTCCTGTTCGTCGTCGTGGCGGTTCTTGCTGCCGGCGTATCCACGCAGACGGCACAGGCCGCCGACAAGAAAGCGCGCATCCTCTGTATCACCGCGACGGGCGGATTCCGACACGGAGGAGCGATCAAGGCCGCGACCAAGATCCTCCCCGAGCTCGCGGCGAAGTCGGGCTTCTTCGAGATCGAGATCTCGAACGACACGAAGCCGATCACGGCCGAGAACCTCAAGAACTTCGACGCGATCTTCTTCTCGAACACGACGGGAGACCTCAAGCAGTTCCCCATCTCCGAAGCCGGCCGCAACGCGATGATCGACTTCATCAAGAACGGTGGCGCATTCATCGGCACGCACGCCGCGACCGACACGTTCAAAGACTGGAAGCCGTACTACGAGATGATCGGCGGCTCGTTCAACGGTCACCCGTGGAACGCGGGCGAGCCGGCCGTGACGATCGACATTGAGGATCCTTCCCACCCTGCGGTCCACCACCTCGGCCAGACGTGGAAGATTCAGGACGAGATCTACTGGTTCAAGAACTACTCGCGTGACAACGTCCACGTGCTCATGAGCCTCAATCCGTCGGCGCTGAAACGAAAGAACCAGCCCGCCGACAAGGACGTCCCCATCGCTTGGTGCAAGATGTACGGCAAGGGGAGAGTCTTCTACACCTCGCTCGGTCACCGCCCCGACGTCTGGACGAACCCCGTCTACCAGGAACACCTGGTCAACGGCATCAAGTGGGCGGTCGGCAAGGTCGACTTCAAGCTCACCATCGGCCACAAGAAGAAGGTCGGCGAGTGGAAGAAGATCTTCGACGGCAAGACCCTCGCCTGGGGTACGGACTGGGAGACGACCGACAACAAGGAAGCGACGCGCCAGCACTGGACCGTGCAGCCGGGCGGAATCCTCCAAGGCTACTGGGAGAAGGGCAAGCCCGGACCGGGCTCGAGCCACATCTACCACATCAAGCGCCCCTACAAGAATTTCGAGTATCGCGCCGAGGTGCGTCTCAATCCGGGCGGCAACAGTGGCATGTACTTCCGTTGTCCCAAGGCGAGAAACAACAACGCGGCCGGCAGGTGGCGCAACTGGCCCGACGGCGACGAAGCGCAGGTCAAGGTCGGCCCCGGCGACCCGAAGAAGACCGGAACGCTCTATCCCGGAAAGCCGGCCGTCTCCGCCGACGAGCTCAACAAGTTTCTCGGTGTCGATACGAACAAGGAGCCCGTGTGGATCACCCAGCACATCATCGCTGTCGGTGAGAACATCGTCATCAAGCTCAACGGCAAGGTGATCCGCTACCAGGTTCGTAAGAAGCACCCGGATGGATTCTTCGCGTACCAGTTCCACCACAAGGGAACGAAGGTCGAGTACCGCAACATCGAGGTTCGCGAGCTCTTCGACTGATTCGATTTC
>CAYZGY010001248.1:0-2012 GCA_964478085.1 uncultured Planctomycetia bacterium | reverse complement strand
GTGCTTCGTGCAGGCGGATTTCGTGAGTTCCGCGCCGCGATTTGCGTCAGAGGATTCTTCGAAGAAGCCATCACGTTCGAGCAGTGTCACGGCTGCCCTCTGGGTAGCCCTACGGTTTCTTTGGACACTCCACTGATGGAGGATGGTGTCCATGGGAAGCGAACGAAAGACACCGGACCGAGGGCGCTGGAACTCTCAGCGCAAGATGGACGTCGTGCTGCGACTGCTGCGCGGAGAAGATCTCGACGCCGTTGCGCGCGAGCTGAAGCTGAAACCCGAAAGGATCGTCGAGTGGCGTGACAAGTTCCTGGCAGGCGGACAGGCGGAGCTGAAGTCGCGCGAAGCCGACGCCCGTGACGACGAGATCCGGCGTCTGAAGACGAAGATCGGGGACCTGACGATGGACAACGAGCTGCTGAACGAACGGATCGATCGTTTGGAGCACGGCCCGGACTGGGTGACCGTCATCAACCAGCGGGGCGTCCCCTCGTCGGGCGAAGTGATGGTGAGCGTCCTCGGGCAAGGGCAGGACGAGTGGACGGCGCCGGTCTCGATCAGTGACGGCACGCGCGTCATCAGCAACGTCTCGGCGAGCATCACGCCCGAGGGGGAAGTGCGAACGATGTACCTCGACGGCGGAGCGGCTCGCGCCTTCGGCGCCGGGCAGGGTGGCGGTGCGGGCGATCTTCCGCAGGGCGTCCAAACGCTCACGACGGCGCTGTGGCCCGACCTCGCCATCGCGAGCTGCAAGCTCAGCCAGCAGTTCCCCGGCCCCGGCGCCCGCGTCAGGGCCACCGTGCGCGTCGAGAACCGCGGCCTGGCGAGTTCAGCGATGGACGCGCAGACGGGAGAGAACCTCGCGGCGCTGCAAATCGTCTACCACGAGGCGAGCGGCGAAACGCGCGTCGTCGCCGAACACGCGCTGACGCTGCTCGAGCCCGGAGCCTCCGAGGAGGTCGAGCTCACGATCGAGATGCCGCACGACCCGGTCGTGCTCGAGGCCTGCATCGTGTCGAATCCCGACGACCTCGACGAGACGAACGACTCGCGGCGCTGCGACTTCGGAGCGCCCGCGCCCGAGTCGGTCGTGTGCGAATTAGAGCAGGTCGGCGACGATCTTCGCGTCATCGTCGAGTGGGACAACCCGATCTCTTACGGCGAGGTCTTGATCTATCGCGACGGACTTCTCCTCACGCGTCTTCCGGGCTCCTTCGAGCGCTTCGTCGACAACGCGGTCGAGGCCGGAACGCGCCTCTACGAAGTGCGAGGCTGCATCGACACCTCCGCGTCGCTTCGCGCCGCGTGCCAAGTGGAGGTCATCCGCCGTGTCGACAGCGATTTTCGCCGCGGTGACGCGAACGGCGACGGATTCATCGACATCAGTGACTCCGTCTTCACGCTCTTGTGGCTCTTCACGGGCCGTCAGGCACCCGACTGTCCCGACGCGGCCGACACGAACGACTCCGGCGTCGTGGACATCACGGATCCGATCGCGCTGCTGAGCTGGCTTTACGCCGCTGGGCCACGTCCCGCCGAACCCGGACCCGTCGCGTGCGGCGCGGATCCGACCGAGGACGCGCTCCCCGAATGCGTGTCACGGACGTGTCCGTGACGACCAGTATCGGCGAACGTCGCTCAGTAGCCGATCTCGACGGCCACGACGACCGCTGCGATCGCGACGACGTAGAGCTTCACGAGCGGCACGATGAACTATTGAATTGATAGGAACTCTCGCCCCAGCACCCTCCAGCACCCGAGCCCTCGCGGGCCTCTCGAGCGCCGCGCCCTCTTCGTACTCGAACTCCTCTCCTCGCAGGAGTCGGAGAACGACGTCCAGCTTGCGCTGGGAGTTCCAGCGTCCTCGGTCCGGTGTTCTTCGTTCGTTTCCCATGGACATGATCCTCCATCAGTAGGGTGTCCAAAGAAACCGTGCACCTACCCAAGTGGCAAGATCACGTCCGAGCTTTGCACACGCCCGATCTCTTCAAGGATTGTCCGCGGACTTGATCCCA
>CAYZGY010001247.1:0-2014 GCA_964478085.1 uncultured Planctomycetia bacterium | reverse complement strand
GTACATGAGATCCACCCCCACATTGCTGAAACCGGCATTTCTGATGCAGTGGAGCGCGTCCATCGCCTCGCGGGAAGTGTGGCGTGTTTTGAGGTAATGAAGTTACCCGTCACAAAAGGACTGGACGCCGAGGCTGATCGTCCCGACGCCGAGGCGTCGCCAGTGCTCGAGCGATTCGTCCGTGACGTCCTCGGGGTTGACCTCCGTCGAGATCCAGACGTCGTCCGTGATCGGGAGACGTTGGCGCAGTCCCGTGACGAGACGCTCGAAGTCACTCGCCGAAAGCGCAGACGGTGTGCCTCCGCCGAAGTAGAGCGTGTCGAACTTTCCGAAGTGCTCTGCGACCTCCACCTGCCAGAGAGCGGCTTCCGCCAGCACTCGATCGACGTAGCTCGACCGTGCCGCCTCGTCGCCCGTCGTCACGGCGAAGTCGCAGTACGGACAGATCGCCGAGCAGAACGGCACGTGGACGTAAAGTCCGGCCTTCTCTCGTCGACCCGCTTCCGCACGGCGACCAGGCACAGCGCGACGTCAGTCTTCCTTCTCGGACTTGAGCACGGCGACGAAGGCTTCCTGCGGGATCTCGACGGACCCGACCATCTTCATCTTCGACTTACCCTTCTTCTGCTTCTCGAGCAGCTTGCGCTTACGCGTGATGTCACCACCGTAGCACTTCGCGGTGACGTCCTTGCGGAAGGCGTTGATCGTCGTACGCGCGACGACCGTGCTTCCGATCGCCCCTTGGATCGGTATCTTGAACTGGTGCTTCGGAATCGTCTTCGAGAGCTTCTCGCAGTAGTGGAGCGCTCGCTGACGCGCCTTGTCTCGGTGGAGAAGCTGCGAGAGCGCGTCGACACGCTCCTTATTGACGAGGATGTCGACCTTGACGATGTCCGTCGGACGACGATCGATCACCTCGTAGTCGAACGAGCCGTAGCCGCGCGTGATCGTCTTGAGTCGGTCGTAGAAATCGAAGAGCACTTCCGCGAGCGGGAGCTCCGACTTCACCTCGATGCGGCCGACCGCGAGATACTCGAACTCGATCTTCTTGCCGCGCTGCTCGCGGCAGAGCTCCATCACCGGGCCGAGGAACTGCTCGGGGATGAGAATCGAAGCCTTGATGAACGGCTCCTCGACTCGCTCGATCGTCGTCGGATCCGGGAAGTAGCTCGGGTTGTCGACCTCCAAGTGCTCGCCGTCGTGGAGAAAGACGTCGTACTGCACCGTCGGCGCCGTCAGGAGAAGCGACATGCCGAACTCACGCTCGAGACGCTCCTGAACCACGTCGAGGTGAAGGAGACCGAGAAAACCGCAGCGGAAGCCGAAGCCGAGCGCTGCCGACGAGACCTTCGAGAAGGTCAGCGAAGCGTCGTTGAGCTGAAGCTTGTCGAGCGCCTTGGTGAGATCCTGGTGGTCCTCCGACGAGATCGGGTAGATCGAAGAGAAGACGACGGGCTTCGCCTCGCGGTACCCGGGGATCGGCTCCGCCGTCGGCCCGTCGGCGAGAGTGATCGTATCGCCGATGTTGATGTCCTGGATGCGCTTGATGCCGGCGATGATGTATCCGACGGACCCGGCGGTAAGCTCTTTCGTCTTCACCTTCTCGAGCTTGAGTCGACCGACCTCCTCGACCTCGTAGTCCGCCTCGGTGTGCATCAGACGAATCTTCTGCCCCACCTTGACCGACCCGTCCTTGAGGCGGACGAGTAGGACGACGCCACGGTACGGATCGTACTGCGCATCGAAGATCAAGGCCTTGAGCGGTCCGTCCGGATCACCTTCAGGCGCGGGGAGCTTCGCCACGACCGCTTCGAGGATGTCGGGGACTCCGATGCCCTTCTTTGCCGAGCACTGGATCGCCTCGAACGGATCGAGCCCGAGGTCCGCGTCGATCTCCTCGCTGACGCGGTCGACATCCGCGGCCGGCAGATCGATCTTGTTGAGCACGGGTACGAGCTCGAGATCGTACTCGAGCGCGAGGTAGAGGTTCGAGACGGTCTGCGCTTCGACACCC
>CAYZGY010001246.1:0-2017 GCA_964478085.1 uncultured Planctomycetia bacterium | reverse complement strand
AAGTGCAGGCGCACGCCCTCGTAGCCGGAGAGGTCGAAGGTCGGGCAGTTCGGGATGCAGAGTCCGCAGTGGACGCAGTCGAGCGTTCGCGTGTACTCGGCGTAGCGCTCTCGAAACTCGTTCGTCTTCGCTTCGGGAATCGTCATCGTCAAGAACCCATGACACGCCCCGGACAGTAACGGCCTTCGTGATCGAAGACTCGAAGAATCTTCCCGGCAGCGTCCCGATTGCGATCCTCGGTGAGGAGATAGGCGACCTTCTCGCGTAGCGCCTTCGGCGCGTAGTGAAGCCACGCGACACCCGCAGCCTCCTTCGTTCGATCTCGCGCGATGCGCGTCGCCTGCTCGAGCTCGCCCTCGTTCGCGCGCACGGCGAACCAAAGCTGGCCCGACATCACGTCGGCAAAGAGGTCCAGTCGGTCGAGGCCCTGCGCGAGAAGATCCGATCGCACGGACTCGAACGCGGAACGTGCCCGGCCTGGCAAGACGGACGCGCGGACGATCGCCTCGCTCCGTACGGGCGCATCGACGGGCTCGCGGATCGCGGTCAGTCGATCGAGCACGGACTCGGCACGCTCACCCTCGAGCACCTCGCGGTCGAATTCGCGAACGCCAGTCGCCTCGAGCACATCGTTCGCACGTGCGTGGAGCGACTCGGCCAGCGTCGAGTTCCCCTCGAAGATCCAGAACACGTGAGCGGCGAATCCGATGCGCAGATTCTCGGGAACGAGCTCTTCGGCGCGGGCGTCGGAGCGCGCCTCGAGCAGCGTCAACACCGCAGGCTCGAGGCGAGAGTCGCGCAGCTCCTTCGAGAAGGCCCAAGCGTCCTCGAGTCGAGGAAAGCTCACGCGCGCACCGAGCCGAAGCGCCGGGCGAGCGCGCAGCTTGAGATTGACTCGCTCGATACAGCCCGCCGTCCCGAGCGCCCCGCAGAGGAACTTGCCGATCTCGTAGCCGGCGACGTTCTTGACGACCATGCCACCGGCCTTGTACGCGCGTCCGCTGCTCCGAACGCCGTGAATGCCGATGACGAGAGTTCGCAAGGCGCCCGTCGAGGCGCGGCGTGGTCCCGGGATTCCCGCGGCGACGAGCCCTCCGATCGTGCCGCGCGACGACGCGGTGATGTCGCACGCGAGCTCCTGGCCGTTCTCGAGAAGCGCGGCGCGCAGCTCCGAAAGTCGAAGGCCGGCGCCGACCGCGATCGTGTAGTCTTCGGGCTCGTACGCGATGATCGACGCGAGCTTCTCGGCGGAGACGATCGCGGGAGTCTCGCGCGGCAGGTTGCCGAGATACGCGTGCGTTCCGAGCCCCGCGGGGATGATCGAGCGGCCCGCGTCCTCGAGTCCGCGCAGCGTCTCGACGAGCTCTTCGCGCGTCTCCGGGACGATGCGCTCGGCATCGTCTCCGTAGTACGCCGCTTCGAGCGCCCGACCGATCTCGGCTTGGTCTGAAGTGGGATACATGGATCTCAGAGCGGAATGTCGACGGCACGCTTCGAACGCCCGACCTCGATGCAGGCACGAGCGTCGGGGAAGAGCTTGCAAGGATTGGAACGCTGCTCGGGATCGATCGCCCGGCGCAGATCGAACTGCAGCTCGAGATCTTCCTCGGTGTAGAGCATCGGGAGAAACTCCGACTTCTCGACGCCGACACCATGCTCGCCCGAGATGCTCCCGCCCGCGTCGACGCAAGCCTGCAAGATCTCGCGACCAGCGGCGAGGACGCGCGCGCGTTCGTCGGGATCCCGCCCGTCGTAGGACACGTTCGGATGAAGATTCCCGTCACCGGCGTGAAAGACGTTCGAGAGCGTGATGCGGTGACGCTCGGCGATTTCGTAGAGCTTCTCGAGCGTCTCCTCGAGTCGTGTTCGAGGCACGACGCCGTCGAGCACGTAAAGATCCGTGTTGATGCGGCCGAGCGCGCCGAAGGCTCCCTTGCGCCCCTTCCACAGCTGCAGACGTTCGGCATCGTCGCGCGCGACACGAAACTCGATCACGCCGTTCGCGTCGGTGATCTCT
>CAYZGY010001245.1:0-2018 GCA_964478085.1 uncultured Planctomycetia bacterium | reverse complement strand
GCTGCCCGACGAGTCAGCATGCGAACCTCGCGTACACGATGGGCTACGATCTCTGCCCGCGGACGATTCTCGAGGAGAAGGAGGCCGCGTGGAAACGCGTGCTCGAGGAGGAGGCGATCGTGGTCTTCGAGCACGATCCGGTGGTCTCCTTCGGGCGCTTGAGCATCGAGAGGGGGAAGTACAGGGTGATGACCCAGGTCGATGATCGCCCGACATCCAGATGACGCCACGTCGCGGCGACTCGCCTCGAGATCGGGCTAGAAGGATGCTGTCTCTCGGGCGATCTCGACGACGGCTGCCGCCCAGGTGTCGGTGCTGTTGAGCGACGGGACGAGCTGGAGATCTTCACCACCGAGCTCGACGAATTCTTCACGAGCCCGCATGCCGATCTCCTCGATCGTCTCGAGGCAGTCTGCGACGAAGGCCGGGCAGAGTACGGCGATGCGTTTCGCCCCGCTCTTGGCGATCTCCTGGACGCGGATGTCGGTGTAAGGCTTGATCCAAGGATCACGACCGAGGCGTGACTGGAAAGTGATCTCCCAGGACTCGCTCGGGAGCTCGAGCCTCTCCGCGATACCGTGAGCGGTCGCGAAGCACTGTGCGCGGTAGCAATTCCGATTGTGCGATCCGATCGTCGCGCAGCAATCGTCCTTCTGAAGACAGTGTGTCTGGCCCGGTGAAGCGTCGCTCTTCTGGACGTGGCGCTCTGGCAGGCCGTGAAAGCTCTGCACGACGCGATCGGGCTTCAGATCGTCGAGCACGGGCCGAGCGACCTCGGCAAACGCGTCGAGGAAGGCCGGGTGATCAAAAAAGGGCGGCACGAACTGGAAGCTCGGGAAGTCCCACTCGAGCTTGGCAATATCGAAGATCTCCTCGGCGGCCGAGCCCCAGGCAGCCGAGGAATACTGCGGGAAGAGCGGGAAAACGACGATGCTGTCGATGCCTTCCCGGCGATACTCGGCGAGCGCCTCGCGAATCGATGGATTCTGGTAACGCATCGCGAGCCCGACCTTCACGTGGTCGCCGACGAGAGCTTGAACCTTCTCGACGAGGTCGACGCTGTGGAAGAGGAGCGGAGATCCTCGATCAGTCCAGATCTTCTCGTACGCCTCGCCCGCCTCCTTCGACCGCTTGGGAACGATGAGCCACTTGACGAGGATCGAGCGCTTCCACTTCGGGATGTCGAGGACGCGCGGATCCATCAGAAACTCGTCGAGGTACGGCGCGACGTCCGATGGCTTCGGCGAATCGGGGGTTCCCAAGTTGACGAGAAGGAGACCTCGTCGAGGCATGTCGAGCTTCACTCCACGGAAATCAGTGCACGCGAACTCACGCGGCAGGATCGCGCGAGGCGGAATTGTATCGGCGCTCGGAAAGAATGTCCACTTGCCTGGAAATCTATCCTCAGTGACCGGGTCCGAAGAGGACGACGTTCGTGAAGAACCGCTGAAGCACCGGCGACAGCACCCGGTAGTTCGGGTCGTCGACGAACGCGACCACGTGCCCCTTGCCGACCGAGCGATAGAAGAGGTACGGAGACGTCGCCGCGAGGTCGAGCGTCTTCGGCCAGCAGAACCCGCTCGTCAAGACCTCTTCCCGCGCCGCGAAGCGTACGAGGTTGCGTCCCGCGGTGGCCGCGAGAGGCTCGAAGAGGCGCGAGGTGCGAATCAGGAGGTCGACCTTCTTCGGCGCTCCGAAGGTGGCCCAGTGATCGTGGTAAACGTTCGCGCGCAGAATCGCGCCGGGGATCGAGTCGGGCATCTCCCCCTCGGGCTTCGTCCCGTCACTCTTCGCTGTGTCTTTTTCCGCACTCGGGACCTTCTTGATCGAGCTTTCGAGAAGTCGGATGTCGTCGCTAACCGCCCAGGACGCCGCGCCTTTGACGCAGACGAGCGTTCCCCCGCTCGCGACCCACTCGCGAAGGCGTGTCGCGGTCTTCCCATCGAAACCGTCCTTCGAGCCGTAGCGACCGTGCGGGAGGATCAGCACGTTGTACTTCGTCAGATCGAGACGCGAGA
>CAYZGY010001244.1:0-2020 GCA_964478085.1 uncultured Planctomycetia bacterium | reverse complement strand
CATCGCGTGAGACTAGACAAAAGCTGCCCCGGATGTTAGTTCCTGAAGTTGCACGAGTTACAGGAACAGACAGGAGGCAGCTTTGGAAACAGAGTGTATCCAAACGACGTTCAACTTCCAGCCTTTGGATCGACGAGAAGTGGTGGCCAAGTTCGACGGCGGCACGATCACTTCGGACGCTGGCTCTCTCCTTTTGCGCGAGGTCGAGGCTGCGACCAATGTCATTCAACAATTCGCTGCTTGTTTTACCGATCACCGCAGGCCTGATCGGATCGAGCACAGTGTCGCCGAGTTGGTCGCACAGCGAGTCTACGGCCTAGCACTCGGCTATGAAGATCTGAACGATCACGAGCAGCTCCGAGCTGATCCTCTTCTGGCCGCGCTGGTGGGGAAAGCCGATCCGACCGGGCAGAGCCGCGAGAAGAAACGTGATCGCGGCAAGCCTCTTGCTGGAAAGAGCACGCTCAACCGTCTCGAACTGACACCACAGGACGGGCCCCTCGGGCACAAGAAGCTCGTGCTCGACACGAACGCCGTTGACCGTTTCTTTGTCGACGTTTTCTTGCAAGCCCACGACGAACCACCGGAGCGCATCATCCTCGACGTTGACGCAACTGACGACCCTCTTCACGGCAATCAAGAGGGCCGCTTCTACCATGGCTACTATCGAGGATACTGCTATCTCCCGCTCTACGTGTTCTGCGGAGAGTTTCTGCTCGCGGCCCGTCTTCGAACGGCGGATCAGGACGCTGCAAAAGGAACCGTCGAGGAGCTCCAGAGAATCGTCGCGCAAATCCGCGAGGCATGGCCCGCGGTCGAGATTGTCGTTCGTGGAGATTCAGGATTCTGTCGCGATGACCTTATGACTTGGTGCGAGGGGAACGGCGTCGAATTCCTACTCGGGATCGCGAAGAACGAGCGTTTGAAGAGGTTGATCGGCGAAGAACTTGAACAAGCTCGAGAGGAACACGAAAGAACCGGAAAGTCAGCGCGCGTCTACAAGGACTTTCGATACCGCACGACAACGAGCTGGAGCCGAGAGCGTCGAGTCGTCGCGAAAGCGGAGCATCTGAGCAAGGGCGCGAACCCTCGCTTCATCGTGACTTCGATCCCTCCGGAAGAGATCGAAGCACGGGAACTCTACGAGCGGTACTACTGCGTACGTGGTGACATGGAGAATCGAATCAAGGAGAAGCAGTTGGACTTGTTCGCAGATCGAACGAGTACGCGCTTCCTATGGTCGAACCAGATCCGTCTGTGGCTCTCGTCGGTCGCATACGTGCTCATGCAGGCGCTTCGTCGCCTGGGGCTGGCAGGTACTGATTTCGCGAACGCTCAATGTGGGACGATTCGCTTGAAGCTGTTCAAGATCGGCGCGCAAGTGCGCGTGACGGTTCGGAAATTCTGGGTGTCGTTCGCGAGTGGGTATCCGTACATCGACCTGTTCACGGAAGTGTATCGAAAGCTCCGAACTCGACAGCTGGCGATGTCGTAAAACACTTCAGGGAACACGAATCAGCGACTGCGCCGCGGGCAAGCACGGGAGGCACTCCGCCTGCGAATCTCAGTTCGCACAATGCAGCGTGCTCAACTACTCGATTTCTCCCGGTCGACCGACGACGCACGTCCGAACTCGTCCCGGCTCGTTGACCTGAGAGGCCAATCGGGCGCTGAAGAGCCAATCGGCGGTGTCTGATGAGAAGGTCGGGTTAGCAGCCCGTTGAAAAAGTGCTTCGAGTGGACAAGCGAAAAGATTCGTTCGAGATCGAGGAGCTGAAACGGAGCCAATGTGGAGCATTGGCGAGTTTCAGCGACGAAGAGCTCGAACGAATCGGCCGTTTGGACGCCGAATCGACTTTTTCAACGGGCTGTCAGGTCAGGGCTTACATTATGAGAATGAGCGGGGCGCGTCACGATGACGCCCAGCCTCAAGGTACTTACGTCTTGGGTACTGCTGCGGCAGCCCGCCGACGGCGCAGCGCTCCGATTGCGGTGATTCCCAGCCCGGTCAGCGTTACGG
>CAYZGY010001243.1:0-2031 GCA_964478085.1 uncultured Planctomycetia bacterium | reverse complement strand
CTGATCTCTTGAGTCGGAACCCCCTGAACCTTCCGGGTCGAACCGCCAAGCCGAAGTCATCATAAGAAATCTTTTCGGACCATCGGGTGATCTCGACCCGAGCGCCGACAGGATTCTCGGTCCGTCCTTCGACCGAAGCGCCCCACCCGCTCCGATAATACCCATTATGATGAGTTGTGGGTGCCGAAAGGAGCCTCGCTCTGCCAGCTTGGCAGCCTCGGACGCTCTGCATGCCTTTCGCCGGTCCGTAAGATTACCGGTGCTGCTTTCTCGCGGCCTGGGCAGCCAAAAAGTCGCGTTCGAACGCGTCCGGGTCCGCCTTTTGGCCCGTGAAGAGCTCGAACTGGACGACGCCCTGGGCGACGAGCATCTCTCTTCCGAGGATGATCTCGGCGCCTCGGGATCGCGCGTCCTGGACGAATCGGGTCTCGGGCGGGTCGTAGACCATGTCGAACGCGATCGTCTCGGCGTCGAACGAGTCCGCCGGGATCGGTGACGGATCGCCGTCCTTCAGTCCGAGGCTCGTCGCGTTGATGATCACGCGGTAGTCGCCGGCTCGCAGCTCGCTCAGGTGGGCCGATGCGACCCCGAGATCTCGAGCGACGGGCTCGCCTCGTTCTGCGCTTCGAAAGTGAATGACCGGCCGCGCGTCGACCTCGAGAAGCGCTCGTACGGCGCCACGCGCGGCGCCGCCGTTGCCGAGGATCGCGACGGCGACTCCTGCGAGGGCCGGAGTTCGTCCTCGGCGGGGGCCGAGGACGCCGTCGAAGTCCGTGTTGTAGCCGTCGATTCCCGACTCGCGAACGACGAGCGTGTTGCTCGCGCCACAGGCCTCGCTGCGATCGTCGATTCGGTCGGCGCGCTCCCGGGCGTCCTCCTTGAACGGAATCGTCACGCTCAGGCCGCCGATTCCGAGCTCTGACCAGCAGTCTTCGAGCTCTGCGAGCTCATCGAGGAGCATCGGGACGTACACGCCGTCGACGCCGTGCTCGGCGAGCGCCGGGTTGTGCATGTGCGGAGAGAGCGAATGCGAGACCGGTCGGCCGATAACGCCGAAAAGCCGGGTGGTGGACTTGTGTGTCCCGGCTCGGTAGAGGCTCGCGAGCTCGGTGACGGTGACTTGTCCCGAGGCGACGCTCGTCTCGATCGAGGCGTAGGTCCACGGAGCTCCGCGCGCGATCGAGAGCACGCGAGAGACGAGACCCTTCTCCCCCATCGCGAATCCGACGCGTTCGGGTCCCCCAGCCGCTCTTTCTGCGACCCACGCGAGCATGCGCGTCGCGTCTCGGAGCTTCGTCGCGGTCGGGATGAGCTTGATCACCCGTGCGCCACTCGATTCCATCTCGCTCGTGCGCTTCGCGAGGGTTTCCTCGTCGGGCATGCCGTCGAAGTCGTGCCACGAGAGGAGAACCGGAGCGTCCTGGTCTATGAGCTTCTTGGCCGCTTCGCTACCGAATTCCGCGTCGACGAGAGTTGCGCCGGACGAGAGTGCGCGTGTGAAGGCTTCGACTCGGGCCGCGTCGTCTCCGTCGTACTCGCCGCCCTGCGGCTCTTCGCCGATCGAGCGCAAGCGAAGCGTGAAGAGCGTCGGGACAACCGCTTCGCGCAACCGCTCCAGCGCGACGAACGCGTCGTCGAGCGACACGAAGAGGTCCGCGCGTAACTCGGCGCCATCGAGGCCTTCGGGGAGCTTCTCGAGGTCGGTCGCCCCCGTCACCACCCCCACCACTCCGTGGAGTCCGATATCGCTCATGCTCGTCCGAGGCCTTTGAGTCCACGGACGCTCTCGAGACCCTGCACGCTTTCAAGCCCCTGCACGCTTTCAAGCCCCTGCAGAACCCACTTGCCGAACGCGTCCGTCTCGAGGTTGACGCGGGAGCCCGGCGTGCGATCGCTGAGCGTCGTGCGCTCGAGCGTGTGCGGAATGGCGGCGAAGGTGAACGAGCTCGTGTCGCGATCGACGTCGACGAGCGTCAGGCTGATCCCATCGACGGCGATCGAGCCTTTCGGCAGCATCTGCGCGATGAGCTC
>CAYZGY010001242.1:0-2035 GCA_964478085.1 uncultured Planctomycetia bacterium | reverse complement strand
TCGGTCACACGCTCCTCACGCGCCACGGTCCGCAAGGAAGCGCGATGGCGATCGCAATCCTCCAAGACGGCCGCCTCGAAACCGGATGCGATCCAAGACGACCCGACGCAGCCGCCGCGGGCCACTGACCGCCGACTTCCGCACTCCTCTTCTCCCAAAACAAGCCCGGGTGGGATCGGTTCGCCGGTTCCTCCGGGGCATCGATCACGCACGGGCCTCGCGGCGAGTCGCCGCGACGTGACGTCATCTCGTGATCCGGCAGACTTCGACCCGAGCCCTCGCGATCGGCGACCCACTCATGCGCTTCGATCAGTTCCGAAGAATCACCTTCCCCTCTCGCACTTCCAGCGACTTCGCGTGCTTGACGATCTTTCCCACGCCCGCCTCGATCTTCTTGCGATTCTGCTCGTCGTACCGAACCTCGTTGAAGACCGTGTTCATGACCTCGAGGACTTCTTCGGTCGCCTCTTGGCCCTTCGGCGTCGTCAGTGACTTGAACTTCACCGAGACCTGACCGTCGGCGATCTGCGCATCGAGCTCGACCGTCCCGTTGAGGTAGCGACCCGGGAGCTTGACGAGCGGCGGGAGCTTGTCGAGCGGTACGCTGACGTCGAGGAAGATGCGATCCTCCTCGATGCGAACGAAGAGATGGCCGTCCGAATCGCCCTCGCTCTCCTCCAGGATATGGGCATTGAGATCGTCCGCGGTCAGGACGATCTCCGACTTTCCTTCGTCCTTCTCGGCACGCTCGACGAAAGCATCGTACTTCGCACGAAGCTTCGCGAGCTCGCCGGGCGCCGGCTTGTAGACGGGAATCTCGCGCGGCTCGTCCTCACTCAGCTTCTCGAGCAAGTCGCGAAACTTGCCTGCGAAGAACATCAGGACGCCGCCGGCGACGAAGACGAACACGATGGAACCGAGGCAGCCCCAGACGAGGCAACCTTTCTTCACGGCCGGCTTGGGACTGCCGGGAGCGCTCAGTGGCGCAGAAGGAGGAGACTGACTCATCGAAGCTTAGTTACCGCCCTTGGTGCGCTCGTAGATGGCGAGAGCCTTGGGCATCTTCTCCTGGAGGTCGTTGATGCGCGTGTCGTGATGCGGGTGCGTCGACATGAACTCCGGAGGTGCCTCGCCACCCGAAGCAGCGGACATTCTCTTCCAGAAATCGACTGCTGGTCTCGGATCGTAACCGGCCTCTGCCATCAGGATCAGTCCGCCGTGGTCCGCGGCCGACTCGTCACTCCGACTGAACGCGAGACCACCGAATTGGACGCCGAGTCCGAGCGCGCCCATCGTGAGACCTCGGAGCGTCTCGTTCTCCGTACTGGAAGAGAGGGCAGCCTCGGCCGCCTCGAGAGTCGCTTGTGCAAGAACCTGGGTGCTGACGCGCTTCCGCCCATGCTCTTGATACGCGTGCGCGACCTCGTGGCCCATGACAACGGCGATGCCGGCCTCGTCCTGGCAGACCTCGATGATTCCCGTGTAGAACGCGATCTTGCCGCCCGGAAGCGCGAAGGCATTGACCGTCGGCTCGTCGATGACCGTGAACTCCCACTGGAATCGTTCACGCCCCGCTTCGTCCATCCGCTTGTTGACGACCGCCGCGATTCGCTTGCCGACTCGCTCGACCATCGCGATGTGCTCGGCGTTCGTGCTGCGCTTGGCATCCTTGAGGATCGTCGCGTAGGCCTCGACGCCCATCGCGTTGATCTGAGGCTCGCCGATCGCCCCGTAAAACACCCGACGACCCGTGATCGGCTCGGTCTGACACGACGTCAGCGGCAGGATGACCGCGAGAAGCATCAAGCCGCGGGTCAGGAGGGAAAACAGGGACGACGAACGGACGCGTTTCGGGAGGCGCGACATCGCTGGTGCCTTCGATCGGAATTGCACAGGTTGGCTGAACGAGCTGCTACGCAGGATTTCCTCAGTGGCCGTGAATGGTAACGACAATTCCGGGTCCGCGCCAGCGGCCAAGCTTTCGGTTCTGGGCGTTGCCTTCGCCCGCGACGGTCAGTAGGATATCGTCGAAGAG
>CAYZGY010001241.1:0-2035 GCA_964478085.1 uncultured Planctomycetia bacterium | reverse complement strand
CAGGGGTTTTCAAGCAGACACGATTTGAGAATCGGGTCTGGCTGGGCGAAGAAGTCGGAGTGACGCGAATCAGATCACGACACGGGCGATTTCGACCGTAGTGAACTTGGCTCGATGACGGACGATCCGCATCAGACCTATTTCCGGACCCTGTCACAAGAGGAGCAGCACCTGGTCGCGCTGAAGCAGCTGCTCTACGAGGGGTCCTGGGACGAGATGAGCGTCGATCTGCGGGCGCGTAAGGCGGGAAAGCCTTATGTCTTCAAACTCGAAACCCGAATTGACGAAGACCTCGAACGCATAGAGAAGCTCCGGGCTTACGAGGCCGAGGCCGGAATCGACCTCGGGGATTATCTGCCCGATCTGGGCAGGGCCGAGGGTGGCCCTGAACAGAGCTGAGTCTTACGGAAGTGGGACGGCAGAGCTGAAACGGTCTTATCAAGAAATAAGCAAGAGAACGAACCGGGCGGCTGCTTTCCGTCGAAAACCGACACCTTCGTGTTGAGTCGCGATTGAAGAGGTCCGGGCGTTCGAACCGATTACATCCTCAGGCGGAATGCCCGAGGTTCCGTAAAGAATGTTGGTTGGGTGGCGCGGCTTGCGACCTTGGGACGCGACAGTCGTAGGAAGCCGCCAAAAGGAGAAACGATGAACGTAGTACTTCGATCCGTGCGTGTCGGTCTGGCGCTCTGCGCTTGCCTGAGCCTGCTCGCTTCGGTTTCGTGTGGCTCGCTCGAGACGCCGAGCACGAACACGGTCGTCCAGGCGAAAGAAGCCGCGAAGAAGACGAAGCCTCGTCTCGATGAGGCGCTGCTTTCGAACCACGGTCTCCAGGAGATCTGGTACCTGAGCAACATCTCGTCGCGCGGCAGCGACTCCGCCGAGCTCAGCCACGCTTGGCTGCTCGACGAAGGTGTCTTCGTCGTCACGAAGCCGAACGTCCGCGGCGGTGGACGTCACCTCGTGCGTATCGACCGCGGCAGCGGTGAGACGATCTGGTACGAGGACCTGATCGACGCTCCCGACTTCGTTCCGACCGCGTACCACTATCCGGAGACGTCGGGCAAGGACCCAGAGCTCTACTACACGGCGGACGATCGCGTCGTCTGTCTCGATCTCGACACGGGTCGCAAGTTCTGGGAAGAGCGCCTCTCGGTCTCGATCTCGACGCCGGTCGTCGCGAACGAGAACAGTATCTTCGTCGGCTCGGACCTCAAGAAGTGCTTCGGTATCCCCAAGCAGAGCACGGTCGAGTCCTGGTCGTACGTGACCGGTGGCAAGATCGAAGCGGCTCCGCTGATCGTCGGTGACAAGATCGTCTTCGCGTCGCACGACGGAATGATCTCGGGTCTCGTCCCGACGGTCGGTTTCGACACGGTGCGCTCGTGGGAGCTCCGCACGGGCGGTCGCATCCGCGGCGACATGACGGCTTTCGGTCGATTCATCTTCGCGGGCTCGGAGGATCTCAAGCTCTACTGTGTCCGTCCGGACGGACAGCCGCAATGGAGCTACGGTGTCGAGGCACGGGTCGTCGATCAGCCGTGCGTCTTTCGCGTCAAGCCGAACCTCGAGTTCGTCTTCGTGATCGGCGACAAGGATCCGCTGCGTCGCGCTCCGCGTGCGCTCCTCGCGATTCCGCTCGCGCGTGGCAACACCGTCACGGCTCCGCAGCCCGTTTGGCGTGTCGAGAACGTCCGCAAGGTCGTCACGGTCGGAAAGCGCGTGCTCTACGTCCTGATGGAGCCGGGTGACTCCGGTGATCGCATCCTCGCGGCACTCGACCTCGAGACCGGCAAGGAGCGTTTCCGCATCGATCTCGAAGGCTGGAACTTCGTTCCGTTCAACAACGCCGACCACGGTCGTCACCCGACGGAGCCCGGCCGAATCTACCTGATCAGCCAGAGTGGCGCGCTTCAGGTGATCGGCGAGAAGCCCGAGTAATTTCGCCGGCGCCGAAGGGCAAGTTCCGGTGCTAATCTGAGTGCTCGCGTTCAGAAATCATTGTGCACATGAGCGGCGTCTTCACCCGCTCGCT
>CAYZGY010001240.1:0-2041 GCA_964478085.1 uncultured Planctomycetia bacterium | reverse complement strand
AGTCGAGCTGGCGGCCGCCGTTGAAGGCTCCCTTCGTGATAGAGATCGGTGTGCTCGGTACCCCGAATCGCGAGACGGTTTCCAGCTCGATCGACGCGACGAGATCGCACGAATCGGGGACGCCGTTTCCGTCGCAGTCGGGAACGAGACCCAGCTGAATCGCTTCGGTGTCGTCCCGGCCGTCACGGTCGCAGTCCGCTGCCAGTCCAGCCCCCGGCGCGCACGCAGCGAAGAGCAGCGTGATCGCGATGGCCGAGAATCGGCCTAAGTGGTTTATTCCCCGTGGCTTGGGGTGCATGGGCCGCGTCGATGAGAGACCGATCAGGGCTCGCGATGGGGGGGACACGCCAAGCTGCGATGATCAGGGTCGAATCGCGGGGATGCGACTGAATACAGGATGATCTAAAATTGACTTTTAGTCAAATTTGATATCATTCGCCGCGGTGTTCGGGGGTGCGTTGCACGGTGAAGGCTCGGGGGCGCCTCAGACCTCGATCCGGACGAGGGCTTCCTGGTGAGGTGATCCGGTTACTTCCGCACTCGAGCCCGTGTGGTAGACGTCGACCTCGCTTCGGATGCCGAAGCGACCCGGGAGGTAGATCCCCGGCTCGACCGAGAACATTGTGCGCGGGAGCATCTTGCGCGTATCGTGCGTCTCGAGGTCGTCGAGGTTGGCGCCGTTCCCGTGCGTGTTCGAGTGGATCGAGTGGCCCGTGCGGTGAATGAAGTGCTCGCCGTAGCCCGCTTGGGTGATGACCTCTCGGCAGACGCGATCGAGCTGAAACCCGCGGATGTCCTCACCGCTTCGGAAGGCCTCGTCGGCCCGCTCGCAACACGCCTTGCGTGCGTCGCGGACGATATTGAAGACCTTGATCATCTCTTCGGGAGGCTCTCCACCGACGAACGCGCACCACGTGATGTCGGCGTAGATGCCCACGGGCGTGTCCTCCTTGGCCCAGACATCGAAGAGTAGGAGATCACCGACCCGGATCTCCGAGGACCCTGTCGTCGCGACCTCGAAGTGCGGGTCCGCGGCGTGCTCGTTGACGCCGACGATCGGGTCGTGGTCGTTGATCATGCCGTCCGCTCGCAACGCGGCGTTGACGTGTTCGACGACGTCGTACTCGGTGATCGTTCCGCCGGCGCGGAGGCGCTCGCCGACCATTCCGAAGACCTCGTCGATCATGCTTCGAAGTCGGTTCGCGGAACGATGGTGGCTCGCGAGCTGCTCGTCTTCGAGACACGAATCGAACGCTTGCATGAGGTCGGCGCTCGAGACGACCACGACGCCCTTCGAGCGAACCTTCTCGACGGTGCCCGCGTCGACCTTCGACACGTACGGGACGTCGCCCATGGGCGAGTAGTTCATCGCCACGGTCTTCGATCCGTCGACGAGCGCACCGATGCCGGCGTCGAGCGATTGCCAAGTCAGGTAGACCGTCGCTTCACCCGGAACGGAGTCGAGCGCCTTCGCCTCGATCGCGTGGACGAGCTTGCGCGGTTCACCGTTCGCGGGAATGAAGTAAAACCAGCGTCGCGAGCCATGATGGCCGCTCAGACCGAGCACGTTGCGAGCGATGGGGTCCGTCGCACGAAAATCGTAGAGCAGCCAGCCGTCGATACCGGCGTCACGGATCGCGGTCTGAACCGATTCGAGGTCGAAACTATTCTCGCTTGCCACGTGCTCGTCCCTTTCTTCTGAGGTCTTCTCGCGAAGAATGCAGATCGCAGATCGCGCGATCAAGAACCTCGACCCTACCAATACCCACCACGAAACTCGAGCGTAGCTTCGGCTCGGTTCCTCCGAGTCGAAGCTACGCTCGAGTCACGCGGCGGGTCGCCGCGTCGTGACGTCATCTCGACATCCGTCGATTCTCGGCTCCGGTATCGCCCTCGGCCTCGTTCCGCGAATCACGTTCCGAAGCCGCCTCGACTATTCCGTCGGTCCGCGGTTCGGGAACGGTGCCTCCGGTTGCGGGCCGCCGCGGAATGCGAAGTTGAGAAGGTAGACGGGGTCGGTGACGTCGATCTTGCCGTCGTT
>CAYZGY010001239.1:0-2045 GCA_964478085.1 uncultured Planctomycetia bacterium | reverse complement strand
GGCTGGGTTATGGGCGCGACCACCTGTGGTGCAGCTGCCGAAGCGGGCGGTGGGGGCCACCACCGCAGCCCGACCCCGAGCAGAAGAAGAGCAGCCAGAGCCACGCCGGTCCTCCTCGATCCGTACTCGCGCCGACCAGCCGGCGAACGCGTCGAAACCATCGTGGTGGTCACGACCGACTCGGACGCGGATTCCTCGAGAGAGGAATAGCAAGCGCTCTCCATCTTCGCCGTTGCGAGCTCCGAGTGAACCTCCACTCGCCAGAGGTACTCGTCACGAGCATTCGAGTCGACCCTCAGGAGCTCATGCAGCTCCTCCAGCACCTCGTCGCTCACCGTGCCGTGGCACAGCCCTGCCACTGCGGCATCAAATTCGGTCGACGGAAACTTCAAGTGATCGCCTCTCCGCGTCGTGCACGCTCGATGCAATCGCGCAACTGCCCCCGAATGCGCTGAAGAGCCTTGTACACCGCCTCGACGGATCTGCGAGCCTGCTCGGCGAGCGTCTCGACGTCAGACTGCTGAAAGTAGTATCCGTCGACCAGAGAGCGTTGCTTCTCGGGCAGCGTCTGGAGACAGCGCTCGAGATGCACGAGACGGGAGTCGAACTCCGGTCGAAGCTGCTCACGCCGCAGCGCCAACTCTTCCGCGAGATCGCCGTCGAGTAGCGCTTTCCAACGTCGTCGACGAGCCATCCACTGACGGGCGATGTTCAGAGCGAACCGGCAGGCCCATGGCGCGAACGGACGAGTCGCATCATACTGGTCAAACTTTTCCCAGAGCACGACAGCCGTCTGCTGCACGATCTCCTGAGCGTCGCCGATCGTCGGAACAAGTGCAGCCGCGTACCGAAAGATCTCCCTCTCGTTGGCGAGAAAGACCGTGAGGAACTCGTGCTGCGCTGCCGCGTTCGACGATGGATGATCAGGTTTTCCGCTCATGGTTCATCAGTACTTCCGACAGAACCGCCGCTTTGGACACCGAAAAACGCACCTTCCGGATCGAGGTACGCTGCCGCGGTCCCACGCCGAAACGGAGAATAGTCCGCAAGTCTCTACTTGGATACCATTTCGGAACGGACTTCTTGAGCGTTTCGCGGTGCATTTCGCCTTTCGACAGCCTGAATCTTACGGGCATTTCCGGTCTTTTTGTCCAATCCGGTGACGGAGTCGGAAGTACATAGGAAGGGAACGGAACAACGCGACGGTCCTCGCAAAGAGTCAAACCTTCAGCAAGCCTTCCCCATAAGATGATTCGAAGAAGGAGCCCCGAAATGTCGAGAGTTTCACGGCGTCGGTTTGTAAAAAGCGCGGCCGCTCTGGGCGCCGCGACGCTTGGCCTGCCCGGTATCCTCCGAGCCCGGAACCTCAACGAGAAGCTTCAGGTCGGGTTCGTTGCCACGGGCGGCCGTGCCAACGCGCACACGAAAGCCGCCCACGCCGCGGGCTGTCAATGTGTCGCCTTCGCCGACGTCGACAAGAGAGCTTGGGGCGGCGTGCTCGAGAAGGAGGGCTGGGAAAAGGCCAAGGGCACTACCGACTGGCGCAGGCTATTCGAGAATCACGCCAAGGACCTCGACGTGGTCTTCGTCGCTACGCCCGATCACAACCACTTCGCACCGTCGATGACGGCGGTCTCGATGGGCATCCACTGCTACACCGAAAAACCGCTGAGCTGGTCAGTGCGTGAAGCGCAGCTGCTCGAGAGGACCTATCAGAAGAACAAGAGTGTGGTCACCCAGATGGGCAACCAGGGCCACGCGGCAGAGGGTTGGCGCGTCGCGTGCGAGTACATCCAGCAAGGCGCGATCGGTGAGATCCGGGAGTTCCACACCTGGACGAATCGACCGAGCTGGCCGCAAGGCGGTGATCGACCGAAGTGGACGGATACCGTGCCGAAGCACCTGAACTGGGACGCCTGGATCGGCTCGGCCCCCATGCGTCCCTTTGCCGGTCCCCGTGGCAAGACCAGGAGGGGCCGTGGACCGTATCACCCGTTCAATTGGCGTGGAGTCGTGGGTTTAGGCTGGGGGGGGGTGGGGGGCCG
>CAYZGY010001238.1:0-2048 GCA_964478085.1 uncultured Planctomycetia bacterium | reverse complement strand
GCCACGCGGTCGCCGGCCGAAGAGCGCGGATCCGGTCGACGTGACGGAACTCGAGATCCCGAAGAAGGCCGAGACCGGAGCCAAGAAGGCCGAGACTCCCCCCAGTAAGACCGAGACACCGAAGAAGTCGGACCCGGCCGAGGTCGTCAAGGCGGACCCTGAGACGGCCGGCGACTCGAAGAAGAAATCCGACGAGCTGTCGAAGGCGGACATCGAGGAGCGCATCCGATCGCTGCTCGAGCGCCTCCAGGGTGGCGAGCGCGAGGCGAATCGGGCCTACCGCGAGATCTGGAAGCTCGATGCACGTCTCGTTCCGCGGCTTCTCGACGAGGTCGCCGCGACCAAGAAGACCGAGCTGCGGCACCTCGACATTCTCGTGCTCCAGAACGACTTCGCCCGGCTCGATGAGCCCAATCAACGCTGGTACTACATCATCAAGGGTCTCGGCCGATTCGAACTCGACGACATCGCGATGAACAAGGTCTACAACAACCGGGGCCGCGACGAGGCGAAAGTCCGCCTCAAGAGCTTCGACGGCTTCCCGCTCGGGCTCGTCGTTCGCGCCGGTCTCCTCAATCGCTTCTACAGCGTCCACTTCCCCCGCTACGACGAAAACAAGAACCTTGTCAGGTGGTGGAAGGACTACTACCGGCGCTCGGTGGAGGCGGAGAAGCGCCGCGTGCGGCGGGCGGGCTGAGAGTCGATCATTCCTTCTCTTCCGGAACCGCGTTCTCGAGACCGTAGCGCTCGAGACCGTAGCGCTCGATTCGTCGGTAGAGCGTCGCTCGTCCTACGGCGAGGCGTCGCGCGGCGCGAGAGCGATTGCCGCGGCACTCGGTGAGGACTCGGCGGAGCACGGGGCCGAGGAGGCGTCGTTCGATCTCCTCGAGCGTACCTCCGTGCGAGAGGGCCTCGAAGGCTCTCGAGGTTTCGCATCCCCACTGCTCGATTCCGTAGTAACCGCTCGATTCCGGCGTTCGCCGCGTGTCGCCGTGGCGCTGGATCCGTTCGGCGAGATCGGCCGAGCGCACCTCGCGCAGGCCGGAGCTCACGAGTCGCCAGATCTCGTTGGTGAGCTCGCGGATGTTTCCCGGCCAAAGATAGCCCTCGAGCGCGTCGAGAGCTTCGTCGGTGAGCACGAGCGGCGGACGCTCGACTCGCTCGGCGTGAACGCGCGCGAAGTGCTCGACGAGAAGCGGAATGTCCTCGCGCCGCTCGCGTAGGGGCGGCAAGCGAACGTGGGCGACGTGAAGACGGTAGAAAAGATCGGCGCGGAAGAGTCCGGCTTCGACCATCGCCTCGAGGTCACGGTTCGTCGCCGAGACGACGCGCATGTCGATCTCGCGGGCCTCGTCGCCACCGACTCGCCGGACGGAAGATTCCTGCAGGACGCGCAGGAACTTCTTCTGAAGCCCGATGTCCATCTCGGAGACCTCGTCGAGGAACAGCGTTCCGCCGTGGGCGCGCTCGACGATTCCCGCTCGGCTCTGCTCGGCGCCCGTGAAGGAGCCGCGCTCGTGACCGAAGAGCTCGGCCTCGACGAGATGTTCGGGAATCGCGCCACAGTTTTCGCTGACGATCGGTCCTTCGGCGCGTGTGCTGAGGCGGTGAATCGCGTGAGCGACGAGCTCTTTGCCTGTGCCGCTCTCGCCCTGGATCAGAATCGGGACGTCGGTTTGCGCGTGCTCCGCGATCGTGCGTAAGACGTCGAGAAGCACGGCGCTCCTCCCGACGAGCTCGGGGAAGAGTCGCTGGAGATTTCCGCCGCGCGTGTCGATGGAAGCGAAGCGGTTTCGCCAGGGTGAAGACGGGCCCTCTCGATCTGCTCGATCGTCACGACTCGACTCGAGCTCGCGCAAGAGCGTCGAGAGCACGAACGAAGCGGACAGAACCGACGAGATCTGTCCGCTGAGCTGACGATCGGGTCGGGTCGGCCCCGGTGGCGACAGGACTCGACCGCGCAGGAGCAGAGCCGCGCGTGTCCCGGCGCGGCGAAACGGGATCGCCAGTGACCACTCCGAGCCGCCGGACCCGGAGCCCTGCTGTTG
>CAYZGY010001237.1:0-2051 GCA_964478085.1 uncultured Planctomycetia bacterium | reverse complement strand
CGCGACGGGGCCCCTGTGCTCGGGCGGACCGGAGGGCGTCCCGAATCCGTCGAATCTCGACCTCTACGTCCTCGGTGTGAACCAGCGCTCCTCGGCGATGGTCCCGGTCTTCGAGCCCGGAACGTTGACGAACAGAGGATCGGAGCGCTTCACGGCTGGTGGACGTCTCTGGGGCGAGCTCGGCGGCGGTTTCGACTACGACATCGAGGGGGCGGTCCAGGTCGGAGAGATCGGCCCGACGAACCTTCTCGCGTCGATGGGAGCCGCCGAGCTCGGCTACACGCTCGAGGGGGTCGCGACGACGCCGAGAATCCACGTCGGCTTCGACTACGGAAGTGGTGACGACGACCTTGGCGGCGACGTCGAGACCTACGCGCCGCTCTTCCCGAATGCCCATGACCAGCTCGGCATCGCCGACATCGTTTCACGACGGAACATCAAGGCTGTCAGCCTGGGCGCGGAGTTCCAGGCCGTGGAAGACCTGCTCTCGATCGCGGCGGAGGGCTTCTACTTCCTGCGCGACTCGACCAACGACGCGGTCTACAACGCCGACGGTGGAGTCCTGCGCGCGAACGGTCTCGGCGGCACGTCGTCGACGATCGGAGGAGAGATCGACCTCGTCGCACGCATGACGATCGGCGAGCACTGGCTCTACGAGCTCGGCTACGCCCGCTTCTTCGTCGGCGACTTCCTCGACGACTCGGGGACGGCGGACGACACGGACTTCGTGTACTTCGCGTTCCGTTACATCTTCTGAGCCTAGTACCTACTCGTACGCTCTAAAAACTAAAGACCGATCGGCTCTAACAAGAGTGCGAGCCTATCGGTCTTTTCTTTTGCTGTCGTCGAGAAGCGTCGTGACTCGCGTCGCTACTCGTCGTCCTCGAACACCACCCCGCGACGCTCGAGCATCAGCCCCGTCGCGCGAAGGTAATCGCTGTGGGCGATCTGGTAGTCCGCCGCGACGCGGAGCGCCTGGGCTTCGCTCTCGACGAGATCGTTCTCGATGACGCTGACGTTGTACTCGATCGATCGGCCGGCTTGGAGCTTCTCGCGCTCTTGACCGAGGAGCTCGGTCTGCAGGCGGACGCGCTCGTCGATGTCCTTTTTGCGCTCGCCAAGCATGGCCATGTCGCGGATCGACTTATCGACCTCGACGACGATGAGGTTCTCGAGATCGGCCTCTTGGAACCTCATCTGGAGCGCCTCATTGCGGACTCGGTTGCGATTGGCCTTCGGGCCGCGCATGCGAAGCGGAACGCGGAACTCGACGCCGGCGGACCAGCTGTAGTAGTCGCGAGTCATGAGCGAGTCGAGGGCGTCTTCGGTATTTCCGGCGAGTCCATGTTGGAGCCAGCTACCCGAGACATTGAGCTCGGGGAGCATCTCGTTTTCGGCGATCTCGAGCTCGATGTTCTTGTTCTCCATCTGGACGGCGAACTGGCGGTAGTCAGCGCGTCGCTGAAAGGCGATCTCGAGGGACTCGTCGCGTGGGGGAAGGTTGGGATCGAGCTTCGGCTCGGTCGTCGGAATGACGTTGAGGCCATCGAAGCGGACCTTCTTGTTGCCGCGGGTCCAGTGCTTGCGGAGCGAGTCTTCGCCGGTGCGGTTGAGCAGCAGCAGGAGGCGATCACGCGCGTCGCTATGGAGTCCGACAGCTTCCGAATGCTCGACCTTGCGCAGGGCGAGCTGGCTGCCCGCGGTCGTGACGCTTCCCTTGCTACCGGCGCCCGCGTCGAGCTCGCCCTTCGCTTTGTCGTAGTTCTGCTGGGCGGTGTCGAGCGACTTCTTGCGGGCGTCGCGGTTCTTCTGGGAGAAGCTGAGCTCCCAGTAGGCGCGTTCGGCGCTGTAGATCAGGTCGGTGACGGTCGCCTCGAGCTCGTGGCGGGCAAGACGCCGGTTGTTCTCCGAGATGCGGATGCGTGCGGAGTTGTAACCCCACCAAGCGCCGCGCAGAAGCGGTTGGGTGATCTGGATACCGGCGTTGACCTCTTCTTGCGGGTTGAAGCCGAAGATCGAGCCTGTCGCGAGGGGGCGATCGAACCCCCTGC
>CAYZGY010001236.1:0-2051 GCA_964478085.1 uncultured Planctomycetia bacterium | reverse complement strand
ACGTCGGTCGCCGTCCAATCAAGGAGCGACGGATCGGCTCTTCAGGAGGCCGATATGGGCAGTTTCCGTATCCGCTTACGGTCGCGATCTCATGCGCACAGGCGTCGTTCGTCCCGATCGCTCCCCGATGCCCCGACGACGATCTTCGTCCGAGTCGACGAGGTTCCCGAGGATGTGTGACGCGCCATCTGCGAAGGCAGCGCTTGCGCGCGTTTTTTCGCTCCGCCCTTCGTCCCGAATGGAATTCGCTCGATGACTACGCCGGTGCGCTTCGAAAAAGCTACCGCAGGAAGCACCGCCGCACTCGGGAACGAGGAGAGCGAATCGTCCGTCGTCAGCTTTCGCCGGGTGAGATTCTCGCACTCCCTTTCGTGAGCTGGCCCACCGTCGATGAGCCTACGCTCGCGGGCTACAATGCGGGCTCAGAGAGCGTGCGTTCGGGAGCCTGGTCAGCTGGAGAGATGGCAGACATCGCAGACGGGGAATCGGTCGAGGTGAAAGGATCGGCGGCCAAGCCGTACGTCGGGTGACTCCAAGGAGCGCTCGACGGCCCGCTCGGCGATCGGATCATCTCGAGTGAGAATATAGTGACGCAGTGCCCCCGATTCCCGTTCGAGGGTTCGAACGTGGTAGGCGACCACGAGCTCGTCCCAGGCCCACATCACGAGAAGCACCGCGATGGCCGCGGTCGCGATCGCTACGGCTCGTCCTCTGGGTCGTCGCATCGGTCTCCGTCGGAAAAACGGGCGGCTGCAGTCCGTCTGCCTGAGAAACACCGTACTCGTCCGATCTTCGCGACGCGAGTTCGGAATGAGCGAGGCCGTCGCTCGGCGAGTCACGGTTGACTTCCCGGCGTCGCTCGTCGAACCTGGACTCGATCGTTCCAGAAGCGAACCGGCCGAACGCCGGGACGGAACGAGAATCCGAACGAAGGAGCTACCCCCGATGGCTGACAGAAATTCCCGACGTCGATTCCTCAAGAGCACTCTCGCCGGAGCTTCCGGCCTCCTGATCTGCGAGAGTCGTCTCGCTTTCGGCTACACGGCGAACTCGAAGCTCAATATTGCAGCGATCGGCGTCGGTGGTCGCGGGAATGCGAATCTCAACGGTGTTCGGAGCGAGAGCATCGTCGCCCTTTGTGATGCGGACGAGCGTCAGGCGGGCAACGCGCGCAAGCGGTTCTCGGGCGCGAAGTTCTTTCGCGACTACCGCAAGATGCTCGACAAGATGGGGAAGGGGATCGACGCCGTGCTCGTGAGCACGCCGGATCACACGCATGCCGTGTCCGCGATCGCGGCGATGAAGCTCGGGAAGCACATCTATTGCGAGAAGCCGCTGACGCGTACGGTCGAGGAGGCGCGGCAGATGCGTCTCGTCGCAGAGAGGCAGAAGGTCGTGACGCAGATGGGCAACCAAGGCTCCGACTCCGAGGGCGTTCGCCGCGCGACGGAGTGGGCTTGGGCCGGGACGGTCGGAACGATTCGCGAGGCTTACCTCTGGGTCGGTGACGGCAACGGCGCGATGAAGCGTCCGACGGACAAGCCGGACATCCCGAAGGAGCTCTCGTGGGATCTCTGGCTCGGCCCGGCCGAAGAGCGTCCGTACCATCCGAGCTACCTGCCGCGATCCTGGCGCGGGTGGAGCGCGTTCGGCAGCGGGGGGCTCGGCGACATGGGCTGCCACACTGGGAACTTTCTGTTCCGGGGACTCCACCTCGAGCGGCTCTTCGACGAGAAGACCGCCGGCGGAAAGAGCAAGCGGCGCATCCGCATCGACGGCGAAGCGAAGAATGTCCACGACGAAGGCTATCCGAGCTCGACGCTCGTACGCTTCTCGATTCCGGCACGCGGAGATCTCCCGGCCGTCCAGCTGACCGTCTCGAGCGGCGCGGACGTTCGTCCGTCGAAGGACCTTCTCCACGGTGAGAACCCGGGCAGCTTCGGATCGCTCCTCATCGGCGAAAAGGCGAGCATCTACTCGTCGAATCCCTGGAACGTCCACTCGACTCTCTTGCCCAAGGACAAGGTGAAAGAGCTGCCGCAACCAAAGAA
>CAYZGY010001235.1:0-2051 GCA_964478085.1 uncultured Planctomycetia bacterium | reverse complement strand
AACGGGACGTCACCCGACGCCTGCCCCGCCCCAACACCCTCTCCCACCCAAGGAGGAGCCATGCGCCTACGACTCACCCTCTCGCTCCTGTGCGCTTTCCTCGTCCTCTCTGCCTCGATCATCTCCGCTCAGCCGCGTCGTGAACATGACGTCGACAAGCTCGTCGCGCACGAGTGGGGGACCTTCACCTCTCTTCAAGACGAGAGCGGCCGCGAGATTCCGGGCATCAACATCGACGACGAGCCTGTTCCCGGCTTCGTCCACAACTCGAGCCCGTACGTCCTGCAGCCGACCTTTCTCGCGAGCCCGCACTGGCACCGGCGCATGAAGGGGACGCCGCCAGGTCACCCGCGTGTGACGATGCGACTCGAGACGCCCGTGATCTACTTCCACCTGCCCGACGGGATGGAGGAGGCAGAGGTCGACATTCGCGTCGACTTCGTCGGCGGTTGGCTCACCGAGTTTTTTCCGAAGGCCAAGGCAAAAGCTCCGGGTCTCTCGAAGGGCCGTGTTTTCGGAGATCTGCATCCTGAGACGATTGGGACACTCGATTGGCAGCGCCTCCGAGTCGGTCGCAAAGGGACCTTTCCGAAGACCCACGAGCACGTCTGGACCGCGCCGCGCTAGGTCGACTGCGATCCTGTCATGACGGCCGAAGGTGAAAGCGAGCAGTGCGTGTTCTATCGCGGCGTCGGAAATCGTCGTTCGCCTCTTCGCATGACGACTACGAAGGACGGCGAGAGCTACGACATCTACGGCAACTTCCGCGAGGTGCCGTGCACGGACGACACGTCGATCCGAGCCATGTGGCTCGTCGACGTTCGCGCCGACGGTGCGGCGGCCTTCCGCGCGATCGACAGCGTGAACGTGCGGAGCGACGCCAGCCGACTCCGTCCCTGACGGCGCTCCTCGACGGCTACTCGCTCCAGCACTTCCGAGCCAAAAACTGGAAGCGTCCCGCGGCGCGGACGGCCCAGGCGACGAAGAAGAAGGCACCACCGGCGACGACGAAGAAGGGCGCGAGCCGCCCGCTCCAGCCCGGTCTCTGATCTTCCTGGTCCTCCGGGTTCTCCCGATCCACCCGATCCTTCCGATGGCCGGCTTCCCCCGCGCGGTTGAAGCCGGCCATCCTCTTTGATACGCTCGATCCCTCGATTCTTCTCACCCCAAGCAGAGCACCAGGAAACGAGCGTCATGCCCCTCAAGGTCGATTGGGAAGGTGTCTTTCCCGCTGTCCCCACTCAGTTCAAGCCCGACTTCTCGATCGATCTCGACGCGACGATGGCGCACGTCGAGGCACTTCTCGAGGGAGGCGTCCACGGCCTGATCATGCTCGGCACGATCGGCGAGAACTGCTCGCTCTCGCGCGAGGAGAAGGTCGAGGTGCTCAAGGCGACCGTCGAGACGGCGAACGGTCGCGTGCCCGTGATGAACGGCGTCGCCGAATTCACGACGCAAGGCGCCTGTGAGACGGCGCAAGCCGCCGAGAAGGCCGGTGTCGACGGGCTGATGGTCATGCCGGCGATGGTCTACAACTCGGACGGTCGCGAGACGGTCAACCACTTCCGCACGGTCGCGGAGTCCATGGGGCTCCCGATCATGTGCTACAACAACCCGCCCGTCTACCGCGTCGACATCACGCCCGAGATGTTCCAGGGCATGTCGGACGTCGAGAACATCGTCTGCATCAAGGAAGCCTCGGGCGACGTTCGCCGCATCACCGACCTCTTCAACGCGCTCGGCGATCGCTACCTGATCTTCGCGGGCCTCGACGACGTCGCGCTCGAGAGCATGATGCTCGGTTGCACCGGTTGGATCTCGGGCCTCGTCGATGCGTTCCCGAACGAGAACCGCATGATGTGGGACGCGGCGATGGCCGGCGACTACCAGCGCGCCCTCGAGATCTACCGCTGGTACATGCCGATGCTGCACTTCGACAGCCACCCGAAGCTCGTCCAGTACATCAAGCTGACGTGCCAGGAGCTCGGCTTCGGAACGGAGCGCGTGCGCGCGCCTCGACTGCCTCTCGTCGACGAGGAGCGCGAGCGCAT